>NZ_JASJFG010001073.1:0-1192 GCF_030065375.1 Microcystis sp. M49636_WE2
AACTATCCAATTAAAAATATGGTCCCACAGCAAATCTGGGGGGAAACCACGGGATTTTGTCAATTAATCTACCGACAAGATGGTAAAATACTGGGAGCGCAAATAGTCGGTAATCAAGCAGAGGAAATGATTAGTATTATCAGTTTAGCTTTACAAGAAAATTTAACCATACAATCCCTCAATAAAAATATTTATGCTTGGGGAAGTATGGGAGAAATTATCGGAGAAATGACGCAATTAATCCCCCCGAAAAAATCTTGGTTAACTTGGCTAAAACAATTATTTAGATAATTAGATCGAGAAGGAAGATTAAATTATGAAACCGAAATTTATTGTCTTTGAAGGTATTGACGGATCGGGAACAAGTACCCAAGCAAAACTCCTACAAGAATATTTTTTAAAGCGAGGGGAAAAAGCAGTTTTAAGTCCGGAACCTTCCGAGGGAGTCATCGGTCGTTTGATTCGAGAAATAATGCAAACTAATCTTATTTCTATCAAAGATCAAAATCAATTTGACCGACAAATGGCCTATTTATTTGCAGCTGATCGCCATTATCACTTATATAATGATTACGAGGGCGTTTTTAAACTTATTCAGCAAGAACAAACCCACGTTATCACTACTCGTTATTATTTTTCCTCCCTGGCCTACAATTGCAATAATCCCGAAGAATTTGCTTTTGTTCGACAGTTAAATCAACATTTTCCCAATCCAGATTTAGTTATTTATATCGATGTTCTTCCCGATATTTCTCTAGCAAGAATTAAAAACAGAGCCATCACAGAATTGTACGAAAAACAAGAAAAATTAATAAAAGTTCGTCAAATGTTTATCGAGATATTTAAAGAATATAAAGATAATTGTTTACAACTGGATGGTAGTGATACAATAGAAAAACTTCACCGAAATATTATTAATTATCTTGAACGACTAATTTAAATCCATGCTTAGTACAGAAACCACCCCTAAATTCACCTACCAACCCCACTATAAACCCAATCAATTAATCTGCGGTCACGGCCAAACAGCAATTATCACGGGATGGACAGTAAAACAGTCCCTTGCTAAACATTTAAATCCCGACCAATACGCGGTGATTGGTAATCTTTATAGTCCCACCAGAGGAATTAGTCCCCTGCTGAGAAACTTAATAGCAAATCCCCACGTTAGATACTTAGTTATTCTCAACGC
>NZ_JASJFG010000319.1:0-2155 GCF_030065375.1 Microcystis sp. M49636_WE2
AGCGTTATATTAATCGATGAATTTGAAAATAGTTTGGGGGTTAACTGTTTGGACACTTTAACAGAAGATTTATTAGTTAATTATCGAGATTTACAGTTTATTATTACCAGTCATCATCCCTATATAATTAATAATATCAGTCCTGCCTATTGGAAAATAGTCACTCGTAAAGGAGGAGTAATTCAGGTACACAATGCGGCTGATTTTCATATTTCTAAAACTCGACAAAAAGCCTTTATTGATCTTATCAATGTCTTAGAAGAATTTCCCCAAGGAATTAGTTAATCGATGAATATTTATTTTTTAGTTGAAGGAAGAAGTACCGAAAAAAAGCTTTATACTGCCTGGTTAACTTATCTTATCCCCGAATTTAAGCGAGTTGATTTTTACGATCAAGTCAATCACAACAATTACTTTCTGATTAGTGGTAATGGCTACCCCTCGATACTTGATGAGGGAATTCCTAACGCCATCGATAAAATTCAAGAAGTATCCAAATATAACTATCTAGTCATCTGTCTCGATGCTGATGAGGATACTGTCGAAGAAAGAGAACAATATGTTAATGACTTTATCACCAAACATATTACTATCCCCGCACAACTTGAAATCGTGATCATTATTCAAAATCGCTGTCTTGAAACATGGCTATTAGGCAATCGCACAATATTTAATCCTAAACAACCTTTACAGGGACTTTTAGCTGATTATGTTCAACACTATGATGTTTACGAAAATGATCCCGAACTAATGGGTAGATTTAATTGCAGAAATCATGCCGATTTTCATTTTGCTTATCTAAAGTCTATTTTTGAAGCTAAAAAGTTGTCTTATTCTAAAAAATTCCCTGGGGTAGCTCAAGAACAATACTATCTTAATCAATTAAAAAAGCGTATCGATAAAACCGAACACTTAAAAACCTTTCAGAAATTTATTAATTTTTGTGATAATATTCGTCAAAATTTTAGATAAATTGATCTGTGGTGCTTCTGCCAAGGATGAAATATAAGCTGATCTGGCATCGTCTCCTGACTAATAGCTGATTGAGAATACAAGACTATGACAAGGCTTTTGTCCTATAAATTTCTAGGTCGGCAGATTTTTGTAGTATTGTAGTATAATGGTAACTCCAGAAAAACAATCCCAAAAGTGCCTTTAGTCTCTTCAGTTATCAGTTACCAGATAGAAGTTAAAAATTGGCAATTTACTTGATGTTATGGCTTCCTTACGCGATATTCTCAGTTACTATCGCAATTATCAAAAAGCCGCCTTTTTGAGCATTGCTGCATCCAGTGTCTTTGAAATTATCGATCTGATGGTTCCCTACGCTGTCGGACAGATTCTTAATGTTCTTTCCGATCAACCTTTAGATGGATTCGTGCAATCTTTGGTCGATCGCACCATGATTTTAACTCCCTTTGCCTCAGAAAAGTGGGTTAGTTTGGCAGTATTATTAGGCTTAATTTTCCTAACCACGGTAATTAAAGCACCAATTCAGCCTTGGGTGGGTGTATGGTTTCACTGGGAAATATCCTTAAGAGCGCGACGAGATCATCTCAAAAAAATTATTGCCAAAATTCTCACCTTACCTCTATCTTTTTACGATGAAAATAATCCAGGACGCATCGCTAACCGGATCGCCAAAGGGATAGAAAATCATACTTGGACTTATCCTGAAGTGGCGGGAATGATGATCCCAAAATTGTTTAGAGTTTTGGGTATCTTTATTGTTATTTGGGTAATTCAATGGCAGATCGCCCTCGCTTTTGTTATTTCTTTTGTATTAATTCTAGCTTTTATTGTGAGAGATTTAAAAGATTTAATGCAAAAAGAAAGAATTCTTGATCGGCACATCGAAAATACCCAAAGTCGCAATTCTGAGATTATTACTAATATCAAAACTGTCAAAGCTTTTGCCACAGAAGGACAGGAATTATATCGTCAGAAACAGCGTTTAGAGAGAGAATTTACCTACGTTGTCTATCGCATTCATAAGGGTTATGTGGACTTAATTACTTGGGAAAAAACCCTCGTCCAAGCTAGTTTATTTGGAGTATTTTTCTTTACTCTCCTAGCTACCGTTCAACAGAAAATCTCGATCGGGCATTTTATCACCACCTATACCCTCGCTAGTATGGCCTATGCGGAATTAGAT
>NZ_JASJFG010000518.1:0-1857 GCF_030065375.1 Microcystis sp. M49636_WE2
ACGGCGCTCCCCATCCAGAGACAAGCGATCGCCGTTTGTTGTCCTTCGACGATCCACAGGGGAGTATCGAGGCAAAAAAACTGTCTGACTGTATCAGCTAGATGGGAGAGGTTTTTTTGTTCGGGAAAAAATTCTTGATAGGTGCGGGTGAGAAAATTAATGAGTAGATAGCGATCGCTCGGTTTTCCCAGTCGCAGCTGATAATTTTCGGGAAGGTTAGCCATGCCAAGGATAAGAGAAAATTATGCCCAGGGATGGCTCGATCGGAGCGGGTGCGGCTAAATCTGCTGGCAAAAAAATCCGGATGCTGGTGGCAACCAGAGCAACTAAAAACACTAAGATAGTCAGGAGGGGAGCGATATATTGCCGGAAAAAAGCCATAATTATTTGATCTCTAAACTGCTGTTCTTTCTATTTTAGGGATTGCCAGTGGAGATATCAGCAATTTTTTTCCTGAAAATTCGCCTAAAAAAAAGTGACCGGCACACCGATCACCAGAAACCGACAACTAGACTATGACCAAACACCGATTAACTCTAACGAAGGTGCAAATAGGCCGCCTCTGCTTCCAATTGACGAACTAGAGCCTCATTTCCCTGCGCTCTAGCCACTTCCAGTCGGTGTTGTAAATTTCTGCGGAGTGTTTCTCTATGGGCCACGGTGGCCTGTGTTAGGACTTGCTGACGATTTTTGTTCATGATGGACAGACTTTTGAGCGACTTAACTTACCTTATATCTAAATCATAACATTCTCCTTGGGGAACTGTATCTTTAGATACTGAATTTCCCATTAAGATTTATTAAAGCTGTTGGCCACCCTAGGAACCAGTCAATGACGGAAAAGACACTGATAACCCTTACTAGCGATTTTGGACTACAGGACGGTTATGTGGGCATGATCAAGGGAGTAATCGCGGGAATTGCTCCCCATGCTCGCACTATCGACCTGAATCATCAAATTTCGCCCCAAGACCTTTACGCTGGTCGTTTTATTCTCCTGAATGCCTATCAATATTTTCCCCAAGGCACTATTCATCTGGCAGTTATAGATCCGGGAGTGGGAAGCAAAAGACGCGGGGTAGGGATTCGTTTTGCCGGTGGTTATTTAGTCGGGCCAGATAATGGTTTATTTAGTGGCATTTTAAGTCAATCTCCCGCTATATCCGCCGTTAATCTCGATAATTCTTCCTATTGGCGCACCCCTAACCCTAGCACTACTTTTCATGGTCGTGATATTTTTGCTCCTGTGGCTGCTTATTTGGCCCGGGGAGTACCCCTAGAAATGTTGGGTGAGATTATTGATCCCGATAGCTTGCAACAATTAGCGATCGCTGTTCCCCAGATCGAGGAAGATAAAATTAGGGGTCAAATTCAATATATTGACATTTTCGGCAATTTAATCAGCAATATCCCCAATTATCTCCTAGAAGGAAAAAATTGGTCGGTGCAGTTGGGTCCAAAAATTATCCCCGCAAAAAACACCTACAGTGATGTTCCTTCCGGGGAAATAGTCGCTTTTATCGGTAGTCACGGGGGGTTAGAAATTGCCGTCAATAGTGGCAGCGCTCAAAAGCAATTACACCTAAATATTGGCGATGCGATCGAGGTTAGAATAGATAGGAGTCAGTGATCAAAACTGATAACTGATAACTGATAACTGATAGAGCCTTTTAATCAATTCTCATGCTAATATCTAACCAAGTAGAACGAGTAATCGGGGCGCTAGTGGAAATATAATCTACTCCTGTTTCGGCAACGTTGCGAATGCGATCGAGGGTAATATTTCCCGATGCTTCTATTTTGGTTTTACTATTAAAATTGCGGATCATCTCCACAGCAGTTTGCATCATCTCTAAA
>NZ_JASJFG010000727.1:0-1547 GCF_030065375.1 Microcystis sp. M49636_WE2
AGGATACCGGCCAGGGAAGTCGCCACTAGGGAGAGGACAATACCCACCTGTAGGGGACGCATCCCGGTAAGAGTCCAATTGATAACGGGGTAATTTTTCACCGCATCGGACATCTCTTGGGGTTCCTTAACTACCATCATTTTGACCACACGGATATAGTAGTAAATCGAGGCCACACTGGTGACTAAACCAACGAGGACGAGGGCATAAAGTCCCGCTTGCCAACCGGCCCAGAATAGATAAATCTTACCAAAGAAGCCCGCTAGAGGCGGAATTCCCCCCAAAGAGAGGAGACAGATGCTTAAACAGAGGGTTAGGAGCGGATCTTTCTGGTAGAGTCCCGAATACTCAGCGATCTGATCGGTTCCAGTTCTGAGAGCAAAGAGAATCACACAGGCAAAAGCCCCTAGGTTCATGAACAGGTAAATTAACAGATAGAAAATCATGCTAGAGTAACCCGCGTCAGTACCGGCGGTTAAACCAATCATGACAAAACCCGCCTGACCGATCGAGGAATAGGCTAACATCCGTTTCATGCTAGTTTGGGCTAAGGCGACCACGTTGCCGAGGATCATGCTCAAAATTGCTAGAGCGATAAAGATAAACCGCCATTGTTCGCTGACTAGACCGAAAACCGTCACTAATAGGCGAATTGCTAGGGCAAAACCGGCCGCTTTGGAACCCACCGAGAGGAAAGCCACCACGGGAGTGGGTGAACCTTCGTACACATCAGGAGTCCACTGGTGAAAGGGAACCGCCGAAATTTTGAAGGCGATACCGGCAATCACAAAAACTAATGCGATCGCTAAGGCCAGGGACTGACCACCGTTAACATCGGTTAATTTTTGGGCAATGGCACTTAAACTGGTTTCACCTCCGGATAAACCGTAGAGAAGGGAAACACCATAGAGGAAAATCGCCGAGCTAGAAGCTCCAATTAACAGGTATTTTAAAGCGGCCTCGTTCGATCGAGGATCCCGCTTCATGTAACCGGTCATTAGATAGGAGGAAATACTGAGCATTTCTAGGGAGATGAAGATCATCACCAATTCACTAGCGCCGGATAGGAACATTCCCCCGAGGGTTGCGGTGAGCATAATGGCTAAAAATTCCGCTAGGGAGGTTCCCGCTTGTTCCACATAACGGATAGACATCAGCACTGTGGAGGCGGTAGAAAGGGCAATAATCGCCCTAAAGACGATACTGAGATTATCCCCCTCAAAAGCCCCTAAAAAGGCCAATGGTTTCGGATTGTCCCAGGCAAAATAAAGAGCAACCACAGCAGCGAGCAGACCAGCGATCGCCGCGTAGGGCAGCCAACTTCTGGCACTCCGTCCCAAGATCAAATCGCCGATTAAAATCACCATCAGGGTGATAATCAGGATTCCTTCGGGCCAGATAGCGCCGGCGTTTAGCTGACTGGCAACAAGACTAGAAAAATCCATATTGATTGAGGTTAAAGGAATTTGAAGTTAAAAAAGGCTTAATACAAGCTTAGGGCATTTCATCAGCGATTCAGTGATCAGTTATCAGTGATCAGTGATCAG
>NZ_JASJFG010001062.1:0-6465 GCF_030065375.1 Microcystis sp. M49636_WE2
AAAAAACATCCTTTTGATGCCAATCCCTCAACCACAGTACAGGAATTAGTGCAAGAACTTAACATCAATAGTCGTCCTTAAGCTTGATTCTCTTTTGTCAATAATTAAATATTTAATTTTAATTGAAACCTAAAGTTGTTATAATAACTAAAAGCCTATTTAACCAAAGTAACTGCTCTTAATTTGATTTAAATGTCCAATAACTTATCTCACCAAAAACCCTATCATCTCAACTTTAGCAGTGAGGATTTAGGCACGGCAAAACCGACTATCACCCTATTATCGGGGGAACCAGAACGCTCACGCTATATTGCTGAAACTTATTTACAAAATGCACGTTTACTATCGGATTATCGCGGATTAAATAGTTATCTTGGCTATCTAGATAATTCTACCCCAATTCTTCTGGCTACCAGTGGCATGGGTGCGCCATCTTTGAGTATTGTGGTTAATGAATTAATACAGGTGGGAATTAAAACTATTATTCGTATCGGTACTTGTGGCGCAATTCAAAATAGAATAAAAATCGGTGATATTATTATCTCGCAAGCGGCTTTATGTAGGCAAGGTGCAGCTAATGATATTGCTCCTCCGGAATATCCCGCAGTGGCGGATCCTTTTTTGACAGTTGCTCTAGTCAAATCCGCTCAATTTTTGGGAGTAAATTATCATGTAGGTATTACCGCTTCTGTGGATAGTTTTTATGAAGGACAGGAAAGAATCCTGTCTTCTGCTAACCCTTATCTTCAGCGTCACTTAGAGGGAATCACGGAAGAATATCGACGTTTAAATATTCTCAATTATGAAATGGAAGCGGGAACTTTATTTAAAATGGCGGGGGTTTATGGATTTACTGCCGCTTGTGTTTGTGCTGTGATTGCCGCAAGAAGTAAAGAGGAAGGGATTAGTTTAGAAAGCAAACAACAGGCTATCGAAAAAGCGATTCAGGTGGCAATATTGACCGTTAGCAACCTCTCCCCATCCTCAATTGATTAACTTTCAGAAATCATCTTCATTAAGACTTCCTCTTTTTCCTGACTTTCGGGATAACAGGAGATAAGTTTAGCGCGTAATTCCTGGGACAAAATAATTGATCGCCTTGTATAATTAGGGTACATTAATTTGCTCAAAAAAGTGTATTTTTTGGCGAATATGTAATAATTTTTGACAAAAGTAAATTCTCACCCCAAAAAATTCGCTTATTCTTAGTCTTCTAAGCTAATTTTGACCGGATTAACTTGTCATCGGTAAAGTCAAAACCTTTAGCGACGAGACGATTATAAAGTTGCGGACAAGCTAAAGCGAGGGATTTTCCTCACGGCATTTGGTGGGATTAGGAGCTAATAAGGTGAGATAATGGGAAAAAATTGGTTTTAGCTTTAAGGATGGTATTATGTCAGACACAACGCAGTTAACACCGGAAAAAATTGCTCAGTACCGTATTCAATTTGCGGATAATACTGACGCTTTAGCCGCGCTTGATGTTATTGAAGAATGTGAAGGAAACTTACAAGACGCAATCATTTTAATGAGAATGCGCGAAACTGGAACAGAACCAGATAAAAGCTTAGATTTAGATGAATTAGCGACAAAATGTCGTCCTTTTATTTGTTCAGCCAAAACTAAAAAAGTCTTTAAACTGATTGGAATTGTCGCAGGATGTTTACAGTTTCCCGTTACTTTAGTTGTTCCCGTCGTTTTGTTTGTTGTCGAAGATATTGGTTTAGATGCTTTTTGTAAGGAGACAGATTAAAATCCTGTAGCAATAAAACCTGCCCAATAATAGGGATTTTTAAAGGGATAGGGTTGACGTTGACGAATTTGTTTCAGAGACTCGTTAAAAATTGGGCGTTTTCCTCCTCCCAGTTGATTGATGATTTTATCTAATTGGAGTTGAAATCTTTCTAATTCTTGTTCAAATTGGTCAAGGGTTAAGGTTTGTAGCCATTTTTGAGCATTTTTAAGACTAACTGCAATTTCACCTTTTTGGGGATTTTTGGGTAAAGTCTCATAAAATTTAATCAGTAAAAATGCAGTTGATAAATCATTTACTTTCCACAAACTACTAACAACGCTAGGACTACCTGCAAATAGAAAACCACTCGGTAAACCGATATATTCATCACTAATAGAATTAAGATCAATTAAACCAGTTTCGCAAGCAGAAAGCATGACAAGACGACAGTTTTTAAAATTCAGTTCAAAGATTTCTCCTAATCTTAAATAACCATCTTCTTGATCTGTTTTTTCTTTGGTAAGAATTAAAGCAGATTCTAAGGGTTTATTACGGTTAAATGTACCATGACAAGAAAAATGGATACAGTTAGCTAAGGGGAAGTTTTGATGAGTTTTGATGGCGATTTCAGTAGCGTTTTGTTTGGCTAAAATATCACTTTGAACAAACAAATTTTTAATGATTTCTACTTCTAAATCCGTAAAAAGTAGATTATTTTGGGGGTTTTGAATGGCAAAAAGGGAGTTTAAATCGTTTAATTGACGCTGTTGAGTAATTTTAAATAATTGACAACTAGGGGCATATTGAACATCATATTTATCTTGTAATATTTGATTGTCATTAATAGGTAAAGCATGAAGGGGTAAAATATGCAGAAACAAATAAGGAATAATAATTAAGCGTTTACAAGTATTTGGAATAAGTGCCAGAATATCATTAATATGTAGGGTATCTGAGAAGGTTTGCAGGAGGTCAGAAAGTTGATTTATCCATTCTTGATGGCCATTTTGGGAGTAGTAAAGCTGTAGATAATTATTAATTAAATCAGTTAATTTATCTCGATCATCTTCTGAAGATTCCCAAAGGTTAATATTTCCATCAGCAGATACAACAAAAGCGAGTATTTTCTCACTTGTGATATACCATTGCAAAAGACAAGTTTCAGCATCGGTTAAAGATAGAATGTCTTGAAAGGGAATAGGCTTAACCGTTTGAGTTAAGATAAAATCCTCATCTATTTTTGTTTTTGTTATTTCACGGTCAATGAATTGATTTAATTCTTGTTTTAATTTATTGAGGTGAGTATAGTCATTTAAGATAGGTTGTTTTTGTTGATCTGGGGTTAAAATTACTCCCCTATTGCGGGTTTGTTCTTGGATGGCTAACTGTTGTTCTTCCCCAATAATGGCACGACGGAGGCGATCTAATTCGGTAATAATCGTTTGGGGGATATTACCTTTAGGATAAATATCTCGATCGGTAAGCAGTTGGACTAGATAGCGGGTTTTGCTACGTTCAACGTATTCTAAGGCGCGATCTGGTTGATCGAGGTTGAGATAGGATTGAACTATGCCATGATAAACATCCATTGCATCGGAGAGAATTTCTTGTTGTCGTTGAGGGTTTAAGGCTTGGAGTAGGGTATTTTCTACTGCTTCGATGGCTAAGTTGTAGCCTTTGATGGCGGTTTCCCAGTCTTCGATAGAGTTAGCAGTCTTTCCTAAGTTTCGTCCTGTTCTTAAGCAGTCTATAGGAAAAGCAGTCGGGGTTAATACTTCTAATGACAGGTTATAAGCAACAATAGCTAACTCTAGATTATCTGCCCTTTCCCCTCTGATGCGATTTCCATAAGCTTCTCCCAGATTATTTTGTGTCATTGCCCATTTATCAGGAAAGGCTTCACGAGTATATACTTCTAAAGACAGGTTAAAAGCTGTAATAGCTAACTCTAGATTATCTGCCCTTTCCTCAAGAATACGATTTCTATAAGCTTCTCCCAGATTATTTTGTGACCTTGCCCAATATTCAGGAAAAGCTTCGCGGGTATATACTTCTAAAGACAGGTTATAAGCGGCGATAGCTAACTCTAGATTATCTGCCCTTTCCTCTCTGATGCGTTGATCATAAGCAGTCCCCAGATTATTTTGTGACCTTGCCCAATCTTCAGGAAAAGCATCACGGGTATATACTTCTAATGAAAGGTTATAAGCTGCGATGGCTAACTCTAGATTATCTTCCCTTTTCCCTCTAATGCGATTTGTATAAGCATACCCCAGATTATTTTGTGTTCTTGCCCAATATTCAGGAAAAGCTTCACGGGTTAAGACTTCTAAAGACAGGTTATAAGCTACAATAGCTAACTCTAGATTATCAGCCCTTTCCCCTCTGATGCGATCACAATAAGCATTCCCCAGATTATTTTGTGACCTTGCCCAATCTTCAGGAAAAGCTTCACGGGTATATACTTCTAAAGATAGATTAAAAGCCACAATAGCTAACTCTAGATTATCTGCTTTTTTCTCTTTAATGCGATCTAGGTAAGCACTCCCCAGATTATTTTGTGTTCCTGCCCATTCATAAGGAAAAGCATCACGGGTTAATACTTCTAAAGACAGGTTATAAGCCACAATAGCTAACTCTAGATTATCTGCTTTTTCCCCTCTGATGCGCTTTCGATAAGCATTCCCCAGATTATCTTGTAACTTTGCCCAATTTTCAGGAAAGCTATCACGGGTATAGACTTCTAAAGACAGGTTATAAGCTGCGATGGCTAACTCTAGATTTAGTCCCCTTTCCCCAAGAATGCGATCATTATAAGCAGTCCCCAGATTATTTTGTGTCATTGCCCATTCATAAGGAAAAGCATCACAGGTTCTTACTTCTAAAGAGAGGTTATAAGCTGCAATAGCTAACTCCAGATTATCTGTCCTTTCCCCAAGAATGCGATCATTATAAGCAGTCCCCAGATTATTTTGTGTCACTGCCCATTCATAAGGAAAAGCATCACGGGTTAATACTTCTAAAGACAGGTTATAAGCTGCAATAGCTAACTCCAGATTATTTGTCCTTTCTCCAAGAATGCGATGATTATAAGCAGTCCCCAGATTATTTTGTGTCATTGCCCATTCATAAGGAAAAGCATCACGGGTTAATACTTCTAAAGACAGGTTATAAGCTGTGATCGTTAACTCTAAATTATCTGCCCTTTCCCCTCTAATGCGATCTAGATAAGCGTTCCCCAGATTATTCTGTAACCTTGCCCATTCATAAGGAAAGGTATCACGGGTTAATACTTCTAAAACTATGTAATAGCCTGTAATAGCAATTTCCAGATTATTAGCCCGACTTCCCAAGGGAAACTGTTGAATATGAATACATAAATATTCAATAACCCCGGCAATCCCTGCTACTTCTTCTGCCTTCCCTTCAGAAAACAAATATTTAGCGAATTGTTGCAACAGTTGGGCAAAAGTATTATCTAACAGATGTTGACGGCGTTGTAGGATAGGATAAACCACCGCAGGATCATTACTCTCATATTCTGCTTGTAATACTTCTGATAAAAACGCCTGATATTCCTCTATAGTTCCCCCTTGAGGGTTGAGAAACTGCCCCAACTGTTGCGCCATATCCCGTAACCAAGCCGCATGATTATTATTTCCTTGTTCTTCTAAGCTTGTTGCATAGTTTTCCATCACCTGCAAAAATTGGGGATCAATTAATTCCTGATTTGCTTGTAGAATATTATTGAGTTCCTCATCATCAGTACAAGCAAGCAACTGTTCTATTAAATTAATATATGCTTGGGCGCGTTGTTCATTCATTGTCTGTACTGTAATTAAAATGATTGAATGAGGGACTATGATGTTTTTTGGCGGATGACTCTATGATAGGATGAGTCCCCTTGATATAGGGCGATTATGACACAGAATGCTATAGAGGATATTAACTATAAACGCTCAAACTCATCAACTCTTAATCCCGCTTGCCTTAAAATACTGCTAATTGTACCGATTGTTACCTCCTTATAACAGGGAACAATCGTTGTCATTTTTCCTTCGGGAGTATACTTGGCAAACTTAACATGACTCCCCTTTTGACTAATAACTTCAAACCCTGCCGCTTCCAACTTGCGTTTAATCTCACGATAAGATAAAGGCTTAAGCGGCATTGATTTCTACCTCTATCTTCTGTAATCGGGGAATAACTGTTGCACAAGGCGGTTCAAAATGTAATTCTAAAGCCTCTTGCAGATTGTTTAACGCCTCGGTTTCTGTTTCCCCTTGACTAGCAACATCAACCTCTAAACATTGGGCAACAAACCAATTATCTTCTTGAAAAATTCTCGCTGTAAGTACCTGTCTCATTTTCACTTTCCTGATTGAGCTTTCCATGATTATAGGTCAGGCTAGAATGACAGTCAATTAAATAATCATATAGATCATGCTTTAGACTTCTACATAACAAGATTCTATACTTTATATCCCGTAACCAAGCAACAGGAGTATTATTTCTTTGTTCTTCTAACCCTGTTGCATAGTCTTCCATCATTGTCTGTACTGTGATTGATGTGATTATGTGATGGACTTTGATTTTTTTTGAGAGAGACCAACCTTATGATTTAACGTGATACAATAAATATTCGTGATTGTCAAGGGGGGTCGCTGCCAAATTTGTTTGATATATTCCAAGTTTCTGCCTTAGAACATATCAAACAAATTACTTTTCTG
>NZ_JASJFG010000930.1:0-13269 GCF_030065375.1 Microcystis sp. M49636_WE2
GATAGGAGAGATTTTTTCGCCGGCAAAGACACCGGTTTCAATTTCTGCCAGTAGTGTTTCTTCCGGCATTTGGCGACGATGTACCTCTTGAATATTCCGGAAAGCCTGTTCAATGGCAGTTTTTACTTCCGGTTCAATTAAATGAAAAGCCCGCTCAAATTCTGCCTCGCTGACTTTGATATTTTCTACCGTCGCACCCTCGTAGTCAAAACGCCGCACATAGTCCACAACGCCGGCATCTCCCCGTTCGCGGATGGTTTCTATGACCGTTTGAGCGACTTTGAGGGCGTTATCAATATCTAACTCGGCTCTTTTCTGAAGTTTTGCCCGTTCCGCGCTACTTAATTGCGAAAGTTTTAATATTCTAACCACTATTGGTGCTCCTACTGCCCCCCGTCCTCTCAAGAATAGCGGGGAATCTGAATCTTTTTTGATTATAATGCAGATCATGTTTAAGCTCTCTTGCTGTTCTGTAAATGCGATCGCTCTTAGTTTATTATGGGGGGCGAGTGGTGCTGTGTGGGCAGAAACGGATTTAGACTTAGATCCGAAAATTCGGCAAGAAAGCCCGGTTTTAGAGCGTTGGTTAGAAAAAATACCCGATATCGCCGAAGATATTCGCCGCGATCCCAGTTTTCGCACGCGTATCCGCTTGGGATATGCAGAGTTTCCTTCTAGCGATAATTCCAGTGGCGTGATTTTGGGGGTAGAAGATGTGTTTTTCGGTCAAACCAGTTTAACCCTAAGCGGCGATTATCAGACGGTTTTTAACGGCAAAAGGACGGCAATAGGAGCAAATTTACAATACTATCTCCTCCCTGTGGGTGATTATGTCAATCTAGCTCCTATGGTGGGCTATCGTTACATTCAAACGGGAAATTACAGCACCGATGGGCTTAACTTAGGATTAAAGCTCAAATTAGCCCTTTCTCGCACGGGGGCGGCAGATATCACCGTCAGTCAGAGTTTTATCTCCCCCGGTGGTGATAACGAGGTGGGATTGACTACTCTTTCGGTTGGTTATGCGATTACCTCTAATTTACGTTTAGCCGCCGATATTCAAGCCCAAAATTCCCGCGCTCGTAAAGATAGCTCCGTGGGAATTTTACTGGAATGGCTGCCCTAATTAGGTTCGTGGGGGCAGCCTGTGGGGTATAGGGTTTTACCGATTTTTGGGACGTTTGGCAAAGCTCGGTAAAAAAAGGAATTGGGAGAAAAAAATTTAATTCTGCGTCAAGGATTTTGCAAGGTGACTGGGCAACATTTTGGAATTCTGCTCAAATGCCCCTATCATGAAGTTGACTTTACTACCGATCGAGTTTAAAACTTATATAATCGTGGGTTTGAGGAGTGAAAACAGTGAAAAAAGTTAATTTTAACGGCCAACCTTTCCATTTTATCGGTATTGGCGGTATTGGGATGTCAGCCCTCGCTTATATCTTAGCCAAACGCAATTTACCCGTGTCTGGCTCCGATTTACGTCCTACTCATATCACCCAACGGCTACAGGGAGCGGGAGCGCAGATTTTCCACCGTCAAGAGGCAAATAATTTAGCTTTATTTCATTCTCCTGGCCCTCAAAACAGTAGCCAAACAGTTCCGCAAGTAATCTGCTCCACGGCGATTAATGACCATAACAAGGAATATCAAGCGGCCAGAGACTTAGGATACCCAATTTTTCACCGTAGCGACGTTTTAGCGGCTTTAATCGCTGATTACGACAGTATCGCCGTCGCTGGCACCCACGGCAAAACCACCACTAGCAGCCTAATCGGTTACGTTTTGTTAGAAGCGGGATTAGATCCCACGATCATTGTCGGTGGTGAGGTGGACGCTTGGGAAGGTAACGCTCGTCTTGGTCAAGGTCGTTTTTTAGTGGCAGAGGCCGATGAGTCCGATGGTTCCCTAACCAAGCACGCCCCGAAAATCGGCGTAATCACTAATATTGAGCTAGATCACCCAGATCATTACCATAATTTAAGCGAAGTTATCGATACTTTCCATGAATTCGCCCATCAGTGCCAGATTTTAGTCGCTTGTTTAGATTGTGACACGATCGCCGAGCATTTCCGTCCGACAATCAGTTATAGTCTCGATCCCGAAAAAGGTGCCGATTACACCGTCAGCGAGATTATCTATGAACAGGGAATGATGAAAGCTTCCGTCTGGGAAAAAGGCAGTTATCTGGGACAAATGGAAGTGAAAATCCCCGGGCAACATAATATCAGTAATGCTTTGGCAGTGGTGGCCATCGGACGTTATCTCGGTTTAGAATTTGCCGTTATTGCCGATGCGATCGCTACTTTTGCCGGGGCAAAACGCCGTTTTGAACACAAGGGAGAGGCAAACGGCATCACTTTTATCGATGATTATGCCCATCATCCTAGCGAATTGTTGGCCACGTTAGCGGCGGCAAAATTAAAGGTAGAAGGCAAACAGTACCAACGTTCGATCGCCGTTTTCCAACCCCATCGCTACAGTCGCACCACTGCCTTTTTAGAGGAATTCGGCTCCGCTTTCAGTTCCGCCGATGTGGTAGTCTTAACCGATATTTATAGTGCCGGGGAAGTGAATATCAATCACGTCACGGGGCAGCAAGTGGTCGAACAGGTGAGAAAACACCATAAAAACGCCTACTATCACCCTGAATTGAGTTCTTTAGGTCAATTCCTGCTAGAAATTCTCCAACCAGGGGATCTAGCCCTGTTCCTCGGCGCCGGCAATCTCAATCAAGTTATCCCCGAAATGCTCTCTCTTTACCGCGAACAATTAGCAGTTAGAGTATAGGAGTCAGGATTCAGGAGACAGGATTCAGGAGTCAGGAGATTATTTTTATTTATTCTCCCCGCTTCTCGCTCCCTGCTCCTCTGCTCCCCATCTCCCCAACCCCCAATTCATAATTTATAATTCATAATTTATAATTCCCAACCCCTAAAACCCTATGATTAAATCCTCTGTTTCTCTAGCTGATTTCACTTCCTACCGGGTGGGGGGAAGAGCGCAATGGTATGCCGAACCAGTTAATCTAGAGGAATTAAGAGAATTGTTCGCTTGGTGGCAATCGCAAGATTTACCCTTGACTGTTTTGGGGGCTGGTTCAAATTTACTAATCAGCGATCGAGGTTTACCCGGACTTGTCCTCAATACTCGTCATCTGCGATCGAGTTGTTTTGATGCCGAAACTGCTACGATTACAGCAGCGGCGGGGGAACCCCTGCCAAAAATAGCTTGGAGAGCGGCAAAACGGGGCTGGAGGGGCTTAGAATGGGCGGTGGGTATCCCCGGTACGGTGGGGGGTGCTGTGGTCATGAATGCGGGGGCGCACACCTCCTGTGTGGCGGATCGATTAGTGCGGGCGCTGGTATTAAATCCCGATGGTCAGTTAGAAACTTTAAGCAAAGAAGATTTAAATTATAGTTATCGCAGTTCTTCTCTGCAAGGGGATCAACGTTTAGTTATCGAAGCTACATTTCAGTTAGAAGCTACCGATAATCGCGAGGAAATAATGGCAATTACTACCCATAATTTACGCCATCGCAAAAATACCCAACCCTATGATCGTCCTAGTTGTGGTAGTGTTTTCCGCAATCCTAAACCGCAATTTGCCGGGGCTTTAATTGAGGGAATGGGATTAAAAGGTTATCAAATTGGTGGGGCGCAAGTATCAGAATTACACGCTAATTTTATCCTGAATATTGGTTCAGCAAAAGCCTCGGATATTCTGCGTTTAATTCGCCATGTGCAGGAACAAGTGTTCGATCGCTGGTCCCTCTGGTTAGAACCAGAGGTGAAATTTTTAGGGGAATTTGACGGGATTTAATTATTTTTCTCGATAACGGTTGAACTCAGCCACGATAGGCTGGAGTGCGACGGCAAATATTTTTATAATCCTCTAGCATGGTGCGTTCCCCAAAAATCTATTGGTGGGGCAGTAGGAGCCACATTAGGGAACGCACCCTACAGCGATGGGGATCGTACTGACAGTGGGAGCAGTGTAACGGTCTAGTTATGCCGTCTTCGCTTGTGAGGTTAACTTAAGCAGTTCATTAAGCTTATTTTTTAAGTTTTGGGATACCATAAGCGGATTGTAGACTTCTCCTGCGTAGGGTTGCCAAACATAACTAGAACTAAAGGGGCGCAATACTGACAATATTCCTAGCTCTTGTTCGAGTGGTTTTGCTAAAACCAGTCCTGGGATAGATAAGTTAGATGATTCTTCGATAAGCTCGCTGTAAGTTCTAAATTCATCGACTTCAACACCAACCAGTGCATAACGGAATGGGGGAGCAAATCGTAGGGACTGATATAGTAAGATACCTAACTCTGTCATTGAATATGCACTTTCAGGGCTGTCTATTCCCACTTCGCTAAGATTACTTGGTGAAACACGACACCACCAATTTTCTTCTATATCTTGGAATATATCTGTGTGACACTGGCAATGGCGACCAGTTGACAGCAACCATGATATTCCCTCAAAATGCTGAGCAAATTTATAGGCGTTGCTCTCATCCGAACCACATTCTGCCGATAGACTAAATATCCATGCCATTTTGATAGCCTCCCATTGTGTGTATGCCACTAATCAACCTTTTCCCAATATTTTTGGGTGTTTGCCAATGCTGCCTCGTACTTTTCTAGAGCCATTGTAACTCTTGGCATGATGCTAACGTGAGTCGGGCTATCTTGGACAGCCTGTAAATCCCCTGTGATATGGCTATCGTCAATTTGCCATAAAGGGTCTTTGCCAGTTCCACCAAAACTGGCAGGTTTGCGAAATGCTGGTAAACCTTCAATGGATAGGGCAACAGACATTCCCTTTGTGTCCCTAATGGCAACCGTTACAAGATCGCCATGCAACTTACGCTGTGGCTCTGGTAACAAATAGCTTTGTTCATCTAGGCAACCTACTGGCATTTGCTGAATGTTTATATCGATATTAGGTCTAACCCCTAATAATCTGGCACTACGACCAATTTTGGGTCTGTCGTTTTGCTCTGCCATGCCACGATAGTAGAGTTTCGCCATCACCCACTACTTGTATTTTACCTTTAGCTTCATTGTACCTGAAGCACCAACAATAAACTCAATTGGGACACCATCAACGTCTGAAGATAGACCAACACCAGCTTTCTGAGACATTGTAATCTCTATTTCATCAACACCATTTTCTTTTCCTGCTCGAATAATGTCGATCGCTACTTTTCTTTGTTCTGCAATCTCTTTTTCGTTAGCACCTGATGTAAGAAGGGAAATACCGTCCAAAACAAGTGCTACTGGAAGCGCCAAAGGCACCATTGCAAGCTAACTATTCTGCGACAAGAAGGTAAGCGCTTTATGCCGTTTTTCTGGCGTTGTGATGTCAAACTCGTTGGATTCACTCATACTCATTGGCTGGGTTCTATATAGCTATCGATTAACGAAGTGTTGGAATACAAACACAGAATATCACGCCCAAAAGCGTGTTAGCCAGATTAGCCTACTGCTAGTGGAGCAGTAGGAGCCACATTAGGGAACGCACTCTACAGCGATGGGGATCTGCTATGCAGTGCCTTCGGCATCGCACTGGGGTGTTGAGTCCGTCGGCTGCAAACCCTGGTTAGACAACTGATAGCCGTTTGACTTTGATATTGCCAATTGTCTGCTCTGCTTGCCATAGATCGTATTGCATTTGCTGATTGAGCCAACTTTCAGGAGATGTATCGAAAGCTTTCCCTAAGCGAATTGCCATTTCGGGGCTAATACCTGCCCTACCATTTAAGATGGCAGATAGGGTTTTTCGACTTACACCCAATGCTTCAGCAGCCTCAGTCACAGTCAGATTCAAAGGTTCGAGACAAAGTTCTTTAAGAACTTCACCAGGATGTGGTGGATTATGCATTTTCATCAGTGGTAGTCCTCAAGATCGACATCACAAGCATCAACACCGTCAAAGGTGAAAGTGATCCGCCAGTTTCCAGATACTCTCACCGTCCAGGTTCCTTTACGTTGCCCTGCCAGTTGATGAAGTACCAACCCGGGTAAGTTCATGTCTTGCGGTGAAGTTGCAGCACTGAGACGAGCCAGAATCAGCCGAATTCGTTGGGCATGATTTGCCTGAATGCCTCGGGTGGTTCCCGACTCAAAGAACTGCTCTAGTCCTCGATGCTTGAAACTGACTATCATCCATTAAGTGTAACCCATAACGTTACTGGTTACAACCCAACGATAAAAAAATAACGCCTACTATTTTTAATATATCTCGTGGGTGGTGCGTTACGACTACTGGACTATTGATTATACGGAAACTTTCCGTATATCACACCCAAAAGCGTGTTAGCCAGATTAGCCTACTGCTAGTGGAGCGGTAGGAGCCACATTAGGGAACGCACCCTACAAGATCGGCGATCACACTGACAGTGGGAGCAGTCTAACGTTCCCAATCACCCGTCGCAGATAGACTTTGCATCATAACTGATTAGCTTTCGTCGGTCGGTGTGCATTGGGGTTGTTATGCCTTGTCACCAACAGATATGATGCGCCAATCACCTTATGGAATAAACAACCGACCAGCCCCCATATAGTCTTGGATATCGATCACAATTTCTACAAGCCTTTCAACGCAGCGTTCTCGATAGTCAGATTCATTGACCCTATCCGGATCGCCAATCGTAATGATCGGAAATGAAGTCGGTTGATTTTCTTCACGCATTACTTGTTCCAACGAGTCTTCACCCTTCGCATTCCGGTTTGCCGTAAGTAAGAGCATCCCGTTGGTTTGGGCAAATCTCCAAACTACTCGATCATTGCTGTCTGCGGGTAAGCCAACGTCTTCAAATGTCCTCAACCGAATTAGAGCGAGATCTAATAACCCGCTAACAACAAGACTTCCAGAGATCAGAATTGCCTGCCGATTCAAGTTGTAATCAGCCAGAACAATCATTGCTTCTTCGCTTCCCGCTTTGCTCTCCGTTCCTGAAGTTTAGCTCTAACCGCTTCATAGCCTGGACGAGGAGGAGTAGCAGCGATCCGAGCAAAACGTTCGCGATTCCTCTCTTCCCAAAATTGTTTAGTTTCTGCGGCAGTCTTTAAAATCTCCTGATACTCTGCTTCCACTTCTGTTCGATGTGTTTCAATGTAGGAAAGGGCAGCATGAATCTGAGCATCTGTAAGATTGAAGGCATCACGAATAAACTTGGGTGGATACTGAGCTTTGAGATAATCGATTACGTCATACAGAGTAATACGAGTATCCGCAATTGTAAGCCCTCGCTCTGTGCGGATTATAGCTGTTTGTCCATTCGATGCCAGTGCCATAGCAGTCTTAGCTTTTAATCATTTAATTCCATAGTAGCGCACAAAAAAAGCAAGGGGAACCAACGCCCCCCAACGACTGATTCACAAAATCCTTAATCCTCAACCCAGACCTTCAAAATGTATTTCAGCCTCGTTCCTGCATCTAGCCAGTAGTGAACTCCAACATCTGGCAGTTCAGTATCATTTGTGTGAGCGTCACCCCGTCCTATGCCATCATCAAAGGGAGTAATACGGTGTTTGGAAACCTCTTTGTGGAATTCCACCCGTGTTATTCTTGCTCCAGTGCAAGGAAATTTATCGTCTCCTCACTTGCCAAGCATACCAGATTCGTAAGTTCTCGAAACATCAACTGCTAGTCATTCAGCCATAATAAACCTCCTTTTTTGCTGTAACTTTTCCGTATATCACGCCCAAAAGCGTGTTATCCAGATTAGCCTACTGCTAGTGGAGCGGTAGGAGCCACATTAGGGAACGCACCCTACAAGATTGCGATCATACTGACAGTGGGAGCAGTCTAACGGTGGAGTTATACGCCGTTGGAAGCAGGTCTTCGATCATTACACTTGAATGATATCAAAGCTTTCTTTGTTTGTAATCCGATAAAACAGGAAATCTGAATCGATTGTGAGAATTTGCCGATATCCTGTCTTTTCAGCTACCAAGACCAGGGTTGCATCCGCCAAGTCCATGGGGCGATCACGGTATTGCTCCATCAATGCCAACAAACGACTGTAATCACTTTCCTGAATATCGTAAACCACCAGCAGTTTGTCTAAAAGAAGCTGTCCCAGTTGTTTTTGCATTTGCCAACCACCCCGATGCAGCGCAAGGTACATGGCTTCGGTCAGGCATGACCAAGTTGTTAAAAGGGGCGTTTCTAATCGGAGGACTGCGTTTTTATAGGCGTTATGCTGAGACTGAGTTCGATCTACAAGACAAAGTAGGACTCCGGCATCGCACAGGATCATAGATCTAGTCCTTGTTGCCGATATTTTTTGAGCAGGAGTTGCTGATAGTTGCTGACTGGTTGAAGTGGCGTTACGTCTAAATGATCCACCGTCTCAAACCATTGTGACCATCTCTCGACAATTTTTTCAGCAGTTTGGCTGGTATCAGGTTTAGCTTGATGTTTGTGGATAATACAATCAATGAAGTCACTCACCTCTTGCAAGAGTGGCTCGGAGAGTTGGTGCAATTTGGCGATCGCAGTATCACGAGTTGTCATAGGAACTCCTCTATACAGTTTTCTTTATTGTGAGCGTAACGTTAATCGCGTTTAGTTCCTAAGCTATCACGATTTTAAATTGCTGGTTGATAGGAGAGAACAGTACAGGGATTGCCGGGGATTTAGCTAAACGGAAACTTTCCGTATATCACGCCCAAAAGCGTGTTAGCCAGATTAGCCTACTGCTAGTGGAGCAGTGGGAGCCACATTAGGGAACGTACCCTACGGCTAACTGTGAGTATGAGGCACACGGGATGTGAAGCCGCCTAACGGCTTAATTGAGCAGCAAGAGATTCCGTTCAACTAAGCGTAAACTACTCTAATATTGTCCGCTCCAATGATGTGTTATGCGCCGATCGCTTATCAATTATTTATCTTTGCGATCGCCGACAATCTCTCGGAACTCATCAACGAAACCGATAACTTTTGCTTGCTTAAACTTGTCTAAAAATAGATAACTTTAACGGGCGTATCGTTTCAGCATAACGTTCGAGTTCAGGGGCGCTGCGCAGCTTTATCGCGCAGCGGCCCCTGGAACGAAGTGTTATGTTTCAAGTTTATCGAAGGCACTGATTAACCAATCGATCTTCTGATCTTTTCTATATGGACTGGGATAGCGGTACCAAGGGTAGTCCAACTGTAGCCCCTGCACCCCAGGGATTTCGGATAAGAATGCAATAGCAGCATTTCGAAGTACTTCAGTAGAACCCCATGCTGCAACTATGCGAGAACTTCCCGCACAATCACGTTGAAGCCCGCCGAGCCGCTTGGGATGGATAATGCTATGGGGACTGGAGGGGTCACGCTTCTGAGCATCCTCAAAATCCACTGAAAAGCTGCCGCTGTTTCCGTTTCTGAGATCTGATAGGTTGAGAACCCTGACGTGCTTCCACCTCTTTAGCAACATCAGGCGCATCAGTTGGTACTGCGCGTTATCTGGCCTGGCTGGAATCAGTTCCCTCGACCATCCGCCATCAAGTACATCGCTCACTGAGTAGCATTTTGGAATGTAACTTATATCGAGTGGCCTAGAAGAACCCGGATTCATCATTATCACTACCGCGTCCGGCACCCCTGTGGCTTCAGAATCTCCGGCATTGGCGATAATTTCCAAAACGCTTCGGCACGGAAACACTTTTCCGGCGATTTCTACGTCATAGAAATGCCCTCGCACCGAGAAGGAGCGCTTCAATTCATCTGCGTAAACAAATTCCACTTAGGCTAGCGCTCCGAATGAAACATAACGGCTTAATTGAGCAGCAAGAGATTCCGTTCAACTAAGCGTAAACTACTCTAATATTGTCCGCTCCAATGATGTGTTATGCGCCGATCGCTTATCAATTATTTATCTTTGCGATCGATATGATGTAGCCTGTGTTAGCGTTAGCGTAACGCACGGATTTTGAACATTAGATAAGGTGCGTTACATTTCATTAACGCACCCTACAAGATCGGCGATCGCACTAAATCCCTTGAGTAACGCACAGAAAACGGGTTTCTCCGAGAAACCCGTTTTCTACTCATGCAAAAGCAATTTTGTAGGGTGCGTTAGGCGGTGATCACCTTGGAATGAAAAACCAAAATTAGTAATCCGCCGTAACGCACCAGTTAAGTATTATCAAAGTTCTCATCAACCAGAAGCTTGATCATGCTTGCCGCGCTGCTTTACGCGCAAGAAAGCGATCCCGCAATCCCTGGGGGTCAAATCTCCCTTGATTGATTACCCGAATCTCCTGTGCTTGCTGTTGTCGCTGTTGCAAGTAGGATTCTACTTCCGATTGGTGCTTGAGGTAAAAAGCGATCGTGGCGTAAACGTCAGCTAGATTTAGTGATGGGTAACGATTAACGATTTCCGCTGCTGTCGCACCCTGATGAAATAAGGTCATAAGCATTTTCGTCGCCGTGCCTAGAATTTTATTGTCTAGTACAGGCCCGCTATTATGGCACGAACGATTTAACTTGACTAGGAATGGATAAAGGCAAATAATCAATTAATCGATCGAGATCAAGACTCAATGTCTGATAACTTGTTATTGGTGGGGTAGGGAATCACCTAAGTCACCCTGTTGAATTATTGATTGTCATTAAAAATGTTTAAGCGATCGCTTTTCTTGCCCCTGTTAATTTTATCCCTTAGTTGTACGCTGCTTTTTAGTGCTTGTCGTCAACAAACAGCTAATAATCCTCCGGCAACGGAAAATAATAATTCAGAAACTTTAAAACTTTTATATTGGCAAGCGCCGACGATTTTAAATCCCCATCTCTCCACGGGATTCAAAGACTCAGAAGCGAGTCGCATTACCTTAGAACCTTTGGCTAGTTTCGATGAAAAAGGGGAATTAGTTCCTTTTTTAGCGGCAGAAATTCCTACTATTGAAAATGGGGGAGTTGCCCGGGATGGTAAATCGGTGACATGGAAGCTAAAAAAAGATATTAAATGGTCAGATGGTACTCCTTTTACTGCCAAAGATGTCATCGCTACCTATAATTTTATTACCAATCCGAAAACTGGTTCTACTAGCGCCGGCAATTATGAAATAGTTAAAACTGTGGAAGCGATCGATCCCCATACAGTTAAAATAACTTTTAAGCAAGTTAATCCCGCTTGGTCATTAGTTTTTGTGGGGACAGAAGGGATGATTTTACCATCACATCTCTATGAAAAGTATAGCAATGAAACGGCACGCCAGGCCCCTGCTAATTTATTACCGGTGGGAACTGGCCCCTATAAAGTGGTAGAATTTAAACCGGGAGATACGGCGGTTTATGAACCAAATTCTTTTTTTCGAGAAGCGGATAAATTAGGTTTTCAAAGAATAGAATTAAAAGGAGGAGGTGATGCAACTTCTGCGGCACGAGCGGTTTTACAGACACAGGAGGCAGATTATGCCTATAATTTGCAAGTAGAGGCTAAGGTTTTAAGTGATTTAGAAAAAGCGGGTCGGGGTCAGTTAATATCTAGTTTCGGTTCTTTGATTGAACGAGTTTTATTTAATCTGAGCGATCCTAATCAAGCTACTCCTGAAGGTGAGAGGTCTAGTATTAAGTTTCCCCATCCTTTTTTGAGTGATGTGAAAGTAAGAGAAGCTTTATCTTTAGCCGTTGATAGAGATACTATTGCCACGCAGCTTTATGGTATTACTGGGAAAACAACTCCTAATTTTATTGTGATGCCATCGGAATATAATTCTCCCAATACTCGCTATGAATTTAATCTAGAAAAGGCTAATAAATTACTAGATGATGCGGGATGGAAAGATAGTAATGGTGATGGCACTAGGGATAAAAATGGGGTAGAAATGAAATTAGTTTTTCAAACCACTGTCAATCCTCTCCGTCAGAAAACCCAAGAAATTATCAAACAAAGTTTACAAGCGATCGGGGTAGGAGTAGAATTAAAAACTATTGATGCCAGTATTTTCTTTTCTAGCGATCCTGCTAACGATGACACGGTAGAAAAGTTTTATGCTGACCTACAAATGTACACTACAGGTAATAATAGTCCCGATCCAAAAGCCTATTTTAAAACCTTTACCTGTAGCGAAATTCCCCAAAAAGCTGATGGTTGGGCCGGGGATAATTATGCTCGTTATTGTAATCCTGAATACGATAAATTATGGCAAGCTTTTAGTCAAGAATTAAAACCAGAAAAACGGAGAGAAATAGCAATTAAAATGAATGATATGTTAATCAATAATTTTGTGATTATTCCCCTAGTTCATCGTGCCGATGTGGTGGCAATTAGCAATAGTTTGTCGGGGTTTAAATTAACTCCCTGGGATAGAAATACTTGGAACATCAAGGACTGGAAGCGTAGTAAATAAATGCTCAAATATTTTCTGAAAAGATTATTATTTTCGATTCCCACTCTTTTAGCTATTAGTATGGTGGTTTTTGGCATTTTGGCCCTAGCGCCGGGGGATCCGATGGGGGAATTTGCAGCTAATCCCGCTATCACCGAAGCGGTGCGAGAAAATATTCGCAAAAGTCTCGGATTAGATCAACCCCTTCCCGTGCGTTATGTCAAGTGGTTGTTAGCATTTCTTCAAGGAGATATGGGCTATTCTTTCACCAGTCGCAGCCCAGTTTTTACCCTCATTTGGCAGCGTTTACCCACAACCCTCTGGATTGTCGGTATTGCCTATATTTTCGGGGTTTTAATCGCTTTTCCTTTGGGCGTAATTTCAGCAGTCAAGCGCTATTCTTGGTTAGACAAAATCATCTCTACTTTTTCGCTACTTGGCTTTTCTTTACCCACCTTTGTGACGGGATTATTATTAATTATTATCTTTAGTGTGCAGTTAAACTGGCTACCATCTTTTTATAACAGTACCCTAGAAATCCGTGATTTTAATAGTTTGGTCGAGCAGGTTAAACAGTCAATTATGCCCATAACCGTATTAAGCTTATATCAAGGGGCGATGTTGATGCGTTTCGTGCGTTCTTCCGTAACTGAAGAAATTCACCAAGAGTACGTTAAAACTGCCTTAGCCAAGGGATTAACTAATTTTTCTGTCCTAACTAAGCATATAGTTCGCAATGCTTTAATCCCCGTTGTCACCCTGATTGCTCTCGATATTCCCTCAATTTTTACTGGGGCCTTAGTTACAGAACAAGTGTTTCGTGTGCCGGGTATCGGTGCTTTATTAATTGATTCTATTTCCCGCAGTGATACCCCCGTAGTGATGGCGATTACCTTTATCTATGGGATTTTAATTGTTATCTTTAACTTAATTGCCGATTTAACC
>NZ_JASJFG010000776.1:0-1014 GCF_030065375.1 Microcystis sp. M49636_WE2
AATTTTGGAGTCGGGGTCGGTTTGAAACTCGGTATGAAGAATTAATTCCTCTGACTGCAAAAAAATCAGAGAATCGGCACGAATGGGGTCTAATTGTAATTCCGTCGGGTCGAGGACGGTTAAGGGGAGGGGAGAACCCAGTAACCAAGTGGCTAGATCATCGGAGAAGTTTTCGGCAATAAATTTACAAATATTATCAAACATCGTGAGCGTTTTGTCTTTGTAATTGCTCGATTGCGTCGGGGGATAAATCGGTAAATTGGGCGATTTCTGGGATAGAAAAGCCAGCAGATAGCATTTTCAGGGCAATTTGTCGAGCTTTTTCCTCTTTTCCTTCTTGTCGTCCTTTTTCCTCGCCTTCCTCTAAAATATCTTGATAGATGACGGATTCTCTCATAATGTCACTCCGAAGGATTTTTTTTATCGTCTCTCGATTGTAATTCCTCGATAGTTGCGGGGGATAAATCGGTAAATCGGGCGATTTCTGGGATAGGAAAACCAGCAGATAGCATTTTTAGGGCAATTTGTCGGGCTTTTTCTTCTTTACCTTCTTGTCGTCCTTTTTGTAGTCCCTTTTCCTCGCCTTCCTCTAAAATATCTTGATAGATGACGGATTCTCTCATAATGTCACTCCGAAGAATATTTTTAATCGTCTCTCGATTTAATACTAACCCAGCGAGAATACTGGTAGCGGCAGCGAGATTGCTTTGCACCTGTTTTTGGGAGATAGTTTCTAGAGAACGGGACACCAGACTTAACACCTGTTCGGGATCATCGGTATTGCTGAGGATGGCAAAGGGTAATAAACCGGGATGATGGAAAAATTGCGGTGTATTTTCTTCCCAAAGACGGATGACTTGAAAGGAATGAAAGGTTTCCCCCAGACGGAAAGTATTTTCTTGTACTAGGGGGGAATCACTGCGTCGCAGATAAATTACCACTTGACGCATTTGTTTTTGGGGATGACGACGATAGACGCGAATGCGATAATCGAGCATTCGGAAGGGAATTTTG
>NZ_JASJFG010000664.1:0-2736 GCF_030065375.1 Microcystis sp. M49636_WE2
ATTTCAGCTAGAAGTTAATGGCATTACTATCAATGGTGTCAAAGGTGGGCGCGGTTTTCCGCTGCTTTTGCTCCATGGTTATCCCCAAACCCATCAAATGTGGCATAAAATCGCCCCCCGATTAGCGGCTAATTTTACGGTAATCGCCACGGATCTGCGCGGCTACGGGGATAGCGATAAACCCTTACCCCTAGAGGATTCTAGCAATTATTGCAAGCGGGTGATGGCCCTCGATCAGGTGTTGCTGATGGAAAAATTGGGTTATCAGGAGTTTTATCTGATCGGCCATGATCGAGGGGCGCGAGTTTCCCACCGCCTCGCCCTTGATTTTCCAGAAAAGGTCAAAAAACTCGTTTTACTCGATATAGCCCCGACGCTGGCGATGTACGAGGCGACTGATCAAACTTTTGCCACTGCCTACTATCATTGGTTTTTCTTGATTCAGCCTTCCCCTTTTCCCGAAACCCTGATCGCTGCTAATCCCGATTATTATCTGCACCATTGCTTGCAAAGTTGGGGGCGAGATTTTAGCGCTTTTACAGAGGAAGCTTTGGGGGAATATCGGCGTTGTTTTCGAGATTTAAGGACGATAACCGCCACCTGTGCCGATTATCGGGCCGCCGCTACCATCGATTTAGAGCATGATCGTCAGGATTTAGACCAGAAAATTTCCTCCCCCCTCTTGGTTCTTTGGGGAAAAAAAGGTTTCATCGCACGTCAATACGATGTGATCGCTCTTTGGCAGCAGCGAGCTAATCAAGTGACAGGACAGGCGATCGCCAGTGGTCATTTTTTACCGGAAGAAGCAGCGGAAGAGACGGGACAGGCGATCGAGGATTTTCTCGGCTAAGTAATACTAAATCCTGTTATTAAAAACTGATTATTTATTCTCCGTTTTGCATGAGTGCCTCTCCTGATATGTAGCCTATATTCAGCGGATTTAGTATCAAAAAAAAATCGGGCTAGAAATAGCTTCCAACCCCATAGGATCAATAACCTAATTAGTGATTAAATTCTCGACTTAGTAAGCGTCCTGTAGTTCATAGAATTCGGGAGAAACGTAATCTTTGCGTAGGGGCCAACCTACCCAATCTTCTGGCATTAAAATCCGTTTCAGGTGGGGATGTCCTTCATAAATAATGCCGAACATATCATAACTTTCTCGTTCTTGCCAGTCAGCGGCTTTCCAAATCCAGTAAACCGAAGCAACCCTGGGATTATCTCTAGGAAGAAAGACTTTTAAGCGCACTTCCACGGGACTATCGACATTATCGGTTACTTTGACCAGATGATAGAAACTAACTAATTCTTTCCCCGGTCCCAAATCGTAAGCGCCCTGACATTGGAGATAATTAAAGCCATAAGCGAATAAAGCAGTGGCCAGAGGAATTAAAAATTCTGCTTCTACTTTAATCAATTCCACACCACTATGGTCAGCTTCTAAAGCTTGATGATCAAAACCATTTTCGCTTAACCAAATCGAAGTGGGGCCAGCTTGCACAATAGCTGTGGTTTCTTCAGTCATTTAGATTTCTTCCTTTTGTTTCGTGGTCAAAAGAGCGGGAGGAACAGGCATACCAGTGGCTTCTAGTAACTCTTTCGGAGGTGCTTGACGGGTGGCCGATTGCAGATATTTACCCGTAAGAATCGGTTCCGTGGCCTGCATTTTATGGGTGGTGCTGTAATAACGATTGGTTTGTTGGAGGACAGTCCCGCGTTCTTGAATAGATTCGTTAGCGACTTTTTTCCGCAGTTTAATAATTGCATCGATAATCGCTTCCGGACGGGGGGGACAACCGGGTATATAGACATCCACGGGGATAAGTTTATCTACCCCTCTGACTGCGGTGGTGGAGTCACTACTGAACATTCCCCCCGTAATCGTACAGGCACCCATGGCGATAACGTATTTGGGTTCTGGCATTTCTTCGTACAGACGCACCAAAGCGGGGGCCATTTTCATGGTAACTGTACCGGCAGTGATGATTAAATCGGCTTGCCGGGGACTAGAACGGGGAACTAAACCAAAGCGATCGAAATCAAAACGGGAACCAATCAAGGCCGCGAACTCGATAAAACAGCAAGCTGTACCGTATAGCATCGGCCAAAGACTTGACAAACGCGCCCAGTTATATAGGTCATCAACGGTGGTAAGGATGACATTTTCCGATAAATCCTGGGTAACTTTAGTGCGTTCGATGGGATTGAGGATTTTTTCGCTTTGTTGTGCGATAATTTGCTTAAATTCGCTGGTAGGGTTGGGACTCATCGGGTTATCCTCTCATGAAAAGTCAAAAATAAGGAAAATTATGGCCGTTATGACCATTCTAAGGCTCCTTTCCGCCAAGCATAGACGAGAGCAACCACAAGGATAGCAATAAAGATCAGTGCTTCTACAAAAGCTAATAGGCCCAATTGATTGAAAGCTACTGCCCAAGGGTAGAGAAAGACGGTTTCCACGTCAAAAACCACGAAAACGAGGGCAAACATATAATAACGAATGTTAAACTGAATCCAAGCACCGCCGATCGGTTCCATCCCCGATTCATAGGTAGTGCGTCTTTCCGGACCGCCACCACTAGGCCGCAGGACTTTGGAGGCAGTTAGGGATAGGATTGGTACTAAACTGCAAGCGAGCAGAAATCCTAGAAAATACTCGTAACCTTTGAGGACAAACACTGGGTTTTTTTTCTCCTTATTCGCTATCGACAGGGGAAGTTGTCGGCATCTCTATGG
>NZ_JASJFG010000132.1:0-1269 GCF_030065375.1 Microcystis sp. M49636_WE2
AGTAACCTTTGGGGTGGTTGGGTTTCGCTTAAACAATCGAATTGAGCCATTTTCGACCCAGTATTGTTTCGCTCAACCCAACCTACAATAATTGCTTATATTAATTTCTGATTAATTGCCAATTCATTGCCGACACAAGAGTTAAAGCGATAACAATTCATTGCTGTATGTAACAATATAAGAGGAGTGCGATCGCTGATCTTGTAGGGTGCGAAAACGCGCGTGTAACGCACCGCTAATGTTTGGGATAAAATGGAGAAGTTTCAATGCGATCGAGTCCAAGTGCGATCGCTCTGAGAGATGATCGAGGTCAAGCATGACAGTGCAATAACTTCGTTACAGAGATAGGATAGTAGAATAGAGGGGGCTACCATGCCGCTGCTTCAGGCTTTGATTTAGTCTTGTCGATCAGTTATTATCATGAAAGAAAAAGTGTACTTGGATTCCACGGTTCCGAGTTATTACTTTGATGAGCGTGAAGCGCTAAAAACTTTTACCGAAATCACAAGGAAGTGGTGGTCGGAGATGTCCAGTTATTATGATTTATATATTTCGGATGCCGTGCTTCAAGAACTAACCAACGGAAACTATCCGCGTAAAGCTGAAATTATTCATTTGGTTTCGAGGATTCCTTTACTACCGCCGACTTCTGCTCTTGAACAAGTTGTCGAGTTTTATCTTGCCTATGCCAGCTATTTCGACATTCAATATCTCGTTACTTGGAATTGCAACCACCTAGCGAATGCTAACAAACGGAAGCATATTCGCGTTATCAATGCCCGCCTGGGTTTGTCAACACCTGAAATTGTCACACCACTTGAACTATTCAAAGAGGAGAATAACTTATGATCCACTCAGAGATTTTGCAAGAAAAAGATAAAACTCAAACAAGATTATCGGAGGAATGCACGTCTATCCATGACTATTTAGTTAAGTCTCGCATTGCTGCGGAAAAGGCTGCGGAATCCTACGGGTTTACTCTCAAGTATGCTGAAGAAATTCATAAAATTCGAGAAGAACACACCAAAGCTTTCAACGTCAACACAACAGCCTCTTAGGTTGGCTTGAGCGAAACGCTATAGATTGATTCTGATTAATTGCCAATTCATTGCCAACACAAGAGTTAGGGCGATAACAATTAGAGGAATTTGGTGAACAAGATACACTATAGCCCAGATGTGGATGCTTTATTAATTGAGTTAAACAATAATCCAATTGCTTACGCAGAGGAGGAAGGGAAAACAATATTACATTATTCCGAGGACGATC
>NZ_JASJFG010000351.1:0-2519 GCF_030065375.1 Microcystis sp. M49636_WE2
ATTTGTCAAGTATCATAAGTAAAATACTCTGGTTTTTGGCTATTATATCAAATCTTAACTCGATTGTCTATCTTTTGGTATTAACCTGTTGATGCCTTAAGTCCTTCCCTATATGGATTTCAGATACTTTTGAGCGTAGGCGCTCTCATCGAATTTTATTTTAAGTTAATTATTTGCATAACAATTCCCGAAGAGCCGTACCATTTAAGACAAGGGAAATTTTGTTATAATTGCTTCTGGATAACCCCGATTGCTTTCTTGGATAAATAAATGCTTTTTGGGTCAACAACTAACGAGATGCTCGTTTTAATCCATGATTACTAAAACATTTAATTGGCGAATATCATAACTATAAATAGACAAGTATTTTCCGATATTTTGCCAGCCAGAAGGGAAATAAATAACGAGACTAAATCTGACTTCATCTTCATTTTCTAGTTGCTGAAATTATTAAAATAGATAAAACTGTCACTAATTACCAAGATAAAATCAGCCCTTTTATTTATATGTAAACTTATACTATCAACCATCTCTATTCTCAATTAAAATGTTTAAAACTCGTCTTTTTGCTAGGCCAAGTAATCTCTTTTTTTTGTTATTAATTTTGGCGATTATTTTTAATCCTTTCGTGATTGTCAATGCGGGAGAAAGAGGGGTTTTAATGGTTTTTGGTCAAGTACAGGAGAAAATACTTAATGAGGGCATTCACGGGATTATTCCCGTTGTTAACACGGTAAAAAAACTAAGTGTGAGAATCCAAAAACAACAGATAGCGGCCGAAGCTTCCTCCAAAGACCTACAGGAAGTATTCACAGATGTGGCCCTGAATTGGCATATTTTAGCATCAGAAGTTAATAATATTTTTCAACAAATTGGCGATGAAGCGGCTGTCATCGAACGAGTGATCGATCCAGCAGTGGAGGAAATTCTCAAGGAAGTTATGGCTAAATATACCGCCGAAGAATTAATTACTAAACGGGAGGAGGTGAAAGGGGAAGTAGATATTCGTTTGAGCGAAAGACTGAAAAATTATCATATCGGTGTCGATGATATTTCTTTGGTTCATGTCAACTTTTCCGATCGCTTTACCGAGGCGGTGGAAGCCAAACAAATTGCCGAACAGGAAGCCAAAAAAGCCGGTTTTATGGTGCTGAAAGCTCTGAAAGAATCGGAAGTGAAAATCAATCTGGCTAAAGGAGAGGCGGAAGCTCATCGCATTCTCCAAGATTCCTTAAGTCCAGAAGTTTTACAGAACAAAGCGATCGAAAGATGGGACGGTAAACTCCCCCTATTTATGGATGATAATCTGCTCAAGTCCCTTGAATTGGTTAAAGATAAGCGAAAAACTAGATGATAAAAACAATTTATTAAAACCATAAGAAAGAATACTTGATTTTATTGAACTTCCCAGCGAGGAACTCCTCTATGTTATTTAAATCCCAAAAGACAAAGCAGAAATTTAACCCTGATTACTGGCGAGATCATTCGGCCAACGAACGCACCTATCTGTCTTGGATGCGCGCTTCCATCGCTTTGATGGGTTTTGGTCTGGTCATTTTGCGTTTACGAACAGTATCTTCGTCATCTCTAGGACTGGGTTGGTTGTTGGGTTTTGTCTTCGCTATGGTGGGATTATTAACCGTTGTCATCGCCACGCGCCGATATTTTCTCATCCGGCGAGCGATCGATAGTAATAGCTACGAACCTGCTCAAGTCTGGATTATTTGCTTTAGTATAGCGATCGCTTGTCTAGGGTCGGGAATTCTCTATTTTGTCGCCACCAGTCCCGATAGCGGTGGAGTAGAAAGCATCGGTTTCGATTAAAACCCCATCCTCGGACGGAGCGGGATGGGGAGAAAATTGCTCGATACAGGCGGTAAAATCCAGATAACTACTTAGAATTACCCATTTTCCGACCTTTCCCAGGAAGGGGCGAAAGGTGGACAAATCAAAGGACAGGCGCGCCAATGACTGTGGACAGCGACTCCCAAGCGTTGACAATAGCCGTTTCCTCTCCCCTGAAACTTATAAAACCGACAATAACGACAGGTGGAGGAACAACTGACAACTTTGGGGAGAGGATTTCCCTTGGTTTCGATCGCTGTTAGTTTTGGGGATAGGGTGGAAATGGTGTCTAGCAAGGAAGTCTCCAAGGCTAACGGGGTTCACTAGCGACTCTTACCGTACCTAGTCCCAAATTATGTCACAGTCGCCCATCCTCCCGGAGTATAACGGTTGACACGCTCCTAAAAAATTGAGAAAATCCCTTGCTGCCAGAACTATTCCACCACAACACGCCTAGAAAAGCCCCAACTTAAGGAGGCCGCCACCATCATTAATACCATCCACTCTGGCGGCAAATAGGTTGGTTGACAAGCTTTTAATAACAATCTTCCCCCTACCGCTAAAACCGTCAGATAGGCCGCATCTTGTAGGTAAACAAACTCAGCTAACCACCTGACAAATAAACCGGTCAAAAATCGTAGGGCTAACATTCCCAAAATACCACCAGTCAGAAG
>NZ_JASJFG010000826.1:0-14281 GCF_030065375.1 Microcystis sp. M49636_WE2
CCAAAATAACCACCATAAATTGAAGCGAGAGCGATGGGTAAAACCGCCAAAATTTCTGGTATATGACCATTTTCGTCCCCCTGTCGCCGCTGCAACCAAGAGCGTAAAGTATCTTGAAAAGCCAATAAAGCCGCCGCTAAAAGAATCAAAAAAGGAATCAGGCGCTCAAATACTTTATCACTACTATTTAACAGCAAAATACCACCGATAATGCCGCCAATAACTGCCGATGGTAGTAATAACCAAATCCGTTTTTGTTGCCCGTGCAGGTCTTTTTTTTGGGCGAGGGTTGCCCCCAGATAACCGGGACATAAAGCGACGGTATTAGTCACATTTGCCATTACCGGTGGGATACCCACCGCCATCAGCGTCGGAAAAGTAATCAGACTACCGCCACCGGCAAGAGCGTTAATTAAGCCGGCAGCCACGGCAGCGATTGCTAGGAAGCCATACTGAGTAGGCGTGAGCATTTAGGGGTTAGGGATAGTAATTAGGGCTAAATCAATTTTTTCCTCGTCAACTTGCTTAATTTCGGCTCTAATTCCTGGTCCAAAGTATCTTTCGATTTTTTCTTGTTTTGCCAGCCACTTTTCTAGGGGTAAAAGGGGCGATTCAAATTCTAGGGTGAGACAATAGGCGGAATCAACAGCAGTTTCACGAATTGCCACTAAAGTGGGTCTTTCCTCGTCCGTGGGGCTTAATCCCAGCTTTTCTAGGGCTTCATCCAGATGCACTTCCTGTCCGTAGCGATAGCGGGTGACATCGTTGCGAAGTTTGGTTTGGGTGACAGTAGCCTGTTGTTGGCGCAATTGCAAGATTTCGGGGCTACTGGGTTGACTAAAGGGTATGGGTTTGATTTCTGAAGCTTTTAGGGCTAAACCTCCCAATAATAAGGGTAATCCGTAGAAAAACCCCGCTAAATTGACCGTGGCGTTACCTTGGGCATAACCGATAATCCCGATAACCGTTAAAATACTGCCTAAAATTAAGCCAAAGTATGATAGTCTAATTTTCCTGAGCATGAAATAATTTTTTTCTTGAGTACGCTAATCCTTTAGAGATTATACAACTCAAAAGAATCTTTTTTGCAGAGGGGCAGTGGGGAGATTTTTCAGTTATTAGCTACTGAAGGCAATTAGTGTCTATTGCCTATTGCAAGAGTGCCTATTGCCGATGTACTCGCAATTTTTCAATTAATTGAGATAATTTCTGGTCAGAAGCGGCAGTAATAAAGTCTAATTTAAACTTTTGTCCCTGGCTGAGATATTCTGCATAACTAGACAGAAGAAAAGGACGAAACTTGTCATTATCAGCAATATAAACTTCAAAAAAAGCCACCAATAAAGCCCCCGCATAATCCTCGATTAAATTTTGATTGGGTAAAGTGATATCGACCACAGACTCTAGGGTTTTTTGCATTCCTGCATCCAATTCCGTAAAATTTACATGAGCTTGTCCCTCCACCATGGCCAGATATTTATCCGGCGTTTTTAACCAAGTAAAAGGAATGGCCTGTTCAAAAATCGGATTAGCTGCCGGGTCATAACTCCCTGAACCTAAGAGGACAGGAATCGAGATTTTGCTTAAACCTTTTTCCCCAAAAATACTGCGGTTAACGGGATTAGCTGCAAAGACGGCCGCGACTCGTTCATCGCGAAAATTATAGACCTGTCTAGGCAATTCTAGGGCGCGACATTCCAGTAAAATAGCGATATTAATCCCGGAGTAAGGACGATTACAATCTTGGGCGAGATTATCAAAATCAATTTGTGCGCCGGCAACAGCTAGAGATGTATAACCCCCGAAGGAATGACCCGCTACTCCCACATTAGTGAGGTCAAGTTTACCTTGAAATTGACTAGCATTACGTCTGGCTAATTCATCGATGACAAAGCTAATATCTTTAGGTCGATTAATAAACTCATTACCATCAAAAATATTGCGATAATACCCCCCTAACGTTCCTTGCAGGTATTGGGTATCACTGCCGGGGTGTTGCGGTACCGCTACTAAAAATCCGTAGGAAGCTAGATGTTCAATTGCTTGGGCATAATCTTCCGGTCGCGAGGCTAATCCGTGGGAAAAAATAATTACAGGTGTTTTGTCTTCTCGGAAAGTTTGCGGGATATAAACATTCACATATAAACTGCGATTGCGACTGCTATCGGTTAGGTTCCAAACTTCTTTTTTTACCTGAAAGCTACCGCGCTGACGCAAATCGGGTAAACTGGTATAATTAATCGCTGGTTTAACGGCAGCGGCTTCCTCGGCTGTCCAGAGGCGCATATCTTTAATAAATATTTCCGCCACATAAACCGCATAATCGATGGTTTTAGCTAATCCGAGGATTTCTTCCCCCTGTAACTGTATATTATTGGGGAATTTTTTCAGGACATTTAAAAGGGTTAATCCTCCCGGATCGAAAGCGGCACTAACAATCGCACCCCGCAGGGCATATTTACCATTAATTCCCCCTTCAATGGTGATGCCTTTGCCCAAACGAGAGAGCATATCAGCACCCATCACACTATTAAAAAAACGAGATAGTAAAATAGGATCGATGTCAATCTTTGTTAATAAAGCCTCACGAAACTTCTCTCTTGCTTCGGGAGTTGCTCTGGACAGAAATCTTTTTAAATTAGCATCAATCTTTCCTTCTTTAGCAAAATTTTCTAGGGATGCTACCGATACGGAAAAGACGAGGGGAGTATAGACAAATTCAATTTCTTCGGCGGCTTTTAGGGGTAAAGCGGTCATACTCGCAGCGAAAAGACCTAGGAGAAAAGCTTGCAGCCGACGGGTGGGATTATTTCTGGGAAAACGATTTTGTAAACGGGGAATAATCATGGGATTTTTAGTTAGGGTAAATGACAACAATTAAAAGGGAAAAGTGGGACTACGAGTGATGTCCATAAGGCCAATTTAAGGCTAGGGCAAGCGATAAAGTGCCAAGCAAAGTAGGACGAAAAAGCATTAGCAAAACCTCGATATATTCATCTGGGATATTTTAATTATAGATTATTGATAATTTGTGAATATACTATCTAGAATAGTAAGTTATAATTGTTTTTATGTCAAGATATTAACCATTAATAAAAAACGATAAATACATGAATTTAATAAGTGAAAGTGATATATTTGGCGATGAAAATAATCAGATAAGATTTTTGACCAATATAAATTGCTAATTATTACGAATGTGAATATTTTGTTGCGGGAAGGGAATCTCGATACCCTGTTGAGTAAACCGATCAAGAATAGCACAATTAATATCACTAATTACTCGCTTTTTTCTGTTGACATCATCCAACCAAAACTTTAATTCAAAGTTTAAACTAGAATCGTCAAAATTAAGAAAAAAGGCTACTGGTTGCGGGTTTTTAAGTATGTGAGGATGTTGATCGGCAATCTCTAGCAATAAATTCATCACCTGTTGGGCGTTAGAATTATAACCAACTCCGATAACAATTGAACAATAAATCAAGTTATCACTACCCGTGTAGGTGGTGACATCCTCAGTAAAAAACTTTTGATTGGGAATAATTTTTTCGGAATTGTCTGTAAGAATTTGCACTGTTGTCGCTCGGATACCTAGCTTTTTTACCTGAGAAGTCTGTCCTTCAATATTAATTATATCACCGGGTTTGAGAACTTTTTCAAATAATAGTAAAATACCGCTAATGAAATTACTTACCACTTGCTGCATACCGAAACCAATACCCACCGATAAACCGCCAGTAATTGCCGCTATTGCTGTTGCATTAACTCCCACATAACCCAAGATGATAATAAAACCTAAGACAATGAAAAAATAACGTCCTAACAGTAAAGTTGCTTCAATTTCACCGCGACTCGCTTGCTGATTTAAATTAGTAATACTCAGAATTATACTCTCTATAAGAATAACAATAATTACCAGAAAATAGGGAGCTATTATCAAAATAAATATGCTTCTCAATGTGATCGGACTATTGAATAAATTGAAGGGAGATACTTGGGCAATTTCTTGAATATTATTGTAAACACCAATAATAGTTCTCAGGAGGAATAATACCAATAAAGGTGCTAAAAGCCGACCATGATAATATTTAATTGTATTGACGGAAAACCTAGCATATAATCCAGCTAATAAACAACGATAAATCAAGTAAAAAAATATTAATTGTATGGATAAATTAATCATTCCTCTTGTCCAGTTTTGACTGAAAAAAATTAGATACTTTAAGTCAAGTAAAATTAGACTAATAACTGGAAAATTAAGAAACTGTATCAGGATGGCAAAATATTGACGGAGGGTTAATTTTTTATCACTGTGAATAAAACTGGTGCCGTGAGGGAATCTTTTTTCTAAGTAAGACCATAACCATTTTGATAATAACCAAGCAACAATTAAGGAGAGAAAAATAGTCGTTAATTGATTTTGAACATTTCTACGTCCTAAAAATAATAATTGGTTAGCAATTATTTCCGAAAGAGAGGGGATATTGTTGTTCATATTAATTTATTTTCCCGACTTCCTGATCGAGATCTGATTGAATATAAAGTGTCAGTTTTTGGGCTGCTGCTGAGGAAGATATTTCACCAGCGATCGCTCTTTCATACCAAAATTCTCCTTGTTCTAAAATTTGATTCGACTTTTCCCAATCATCCAGAGGAACTGCCACAACATTTTGAGATTGTTGTAATAATACCGATTCGATCGGTAGTAATTTTCCTTCGATCTGTACCCGTCGATTAGTGGGAATAAAACTTTCTGTTTGGATGATTGCTTGTAATTGTTGTTCGGGATTAGAGAGAAATTTTCCTAAAGCTAACCCCAAACTATTTTCATTATCACTATTATTGCGATTAAATACCATCACCCGTGTATAGAGAATTGGTGCTGCTTTACCTTGAGTGTCTTGGGGAAGTAAAGCGACTCTGAGATCATCTTGGAGGCTGTTTTTTAAATCGGCAATTTCAATAGAATTACACACATAATAGGTTAAGCGGCCTCTAGCAAAGGCCTCGTGAAGTAATTCCCGTTGACGATTGAGGATAAAATTAGGCTGTGACGAGGCAAATTTTAGCCATTCTAGCCATTTTGCCCAACCATCCAAGCGAGGTTGCAGCCTACCCTGATCATCCCACAAATAGCCGCCAAAAATTGCCATTCCCCAAAAAGTATCTTCAAAAGAGGAAACTATCCCCACAGAATAGCCTTTGCGCGCACGTTCCACTAATCCCTCTAAACTGGTGGGAGGTTGCTTCAGCAGCGGATCGGTACTAACTTGTAATTTTTTTTGATTGTAACACAGTACATTAGTACGAGAACCTAAAGGAATGCCATAGATTTTTCCTTGATAGCTAACTTGTTTCAGCGTCGGGGGATAATAAATAGATAAATCTAGATTTTTCTGGTCAATTTCCTTCAGTACCCCTTGGGATACTAATCTGGGTATATTTCTCGAAAAAATTAGAATAACACTAGCACCCAATCCGCTTTGAGATTGTTTAAAAAAACGTTCGGGTATCTCATCGATAGGAATAGCTTTTTCGAGAATTGTCACTTGCGGATTTAATTTTTCAAACTCTTGCAAACCGAGACCTAGTATTTCAGTTAAATTTCCCTCTTCTGGATACCAAACCGAGAGAGTTCCTTGCAGTTGCTCCGATGATTGATTAGGGAGATCACTAAAACAGGCATAAAGAAAAATTGGCATCAGGATAAAAAGCAATAGGAGCGATATAATTCCCCTTATTTTTTTACTTCTCCAAACAGTTTTAACTCTGAGCCTTAGAAATTGCATCGCTCGTGATCCTTCAAAAATCTTGCCATATATTCATGATACATGAAAAGGTGACTAATAATCTTCATCAGAAAAATAATTAACATGATCTTTTGTCAAGAGCCACCAGTATAGCAGTAATCCCAGTTACTATCGGCTGCCATAATAGAATTAGTCCAAAATGCCCTGCAAGAACTACAAAATCTAGACGAGGAAAACACCCCATGAACCATCACTACAGCATCACCATTTAATGGTCAGATGAAGACCAAAAATTTATCGCCCATTTACCTGAGTTTGGACCCTATACTCATACCCATGGTGAAACCTACAATGCAGCCCTACAAAATGCCCTTGAAGTTCTATATCTCCTTATCGAAGACTACACTGCACTGGGCAAATCTCTCTCACGTCCTCAGGATATTTCCCCATAGCTCAAATATCCTCTATTACATTTCAGTCAGAACCGACAACCCCGAAATAAATGATGAAAACGTCAGCCAATAAGTAATTTTTACTTTATTATGAGAGTAATCCCCCAAACCATTGGGAGCGTAAGGCTTACGCTGAACAGAGAATCTCTCAAACCAAACCCTGAAGGTGACTGTTGCTGGCAAATTAAGTGATGATGTTCGTAAAGGAACTTTAGCTAGTATTCTTAAACAAGCAGGGTTAAAATGATCGACAAATATCTAATTGTTCTCGAAAAAAGTGAGACGGGATTTTCAGCTTATTCACCCGATGTATTGGGTTGTGTAGCAACAGGTGCGACTCTAGAAGAAACAACGGAGCAAATGCGATCAGCTTTGGCTTTGCATTTGGCAGATGTTGAAAACTTGCCCCAACCGCGAGGGATTGATGCCTATTTAGAAGCTTTGCGAGATTCGGAAGGAGAAGCATTTTTTCTAACTCATATTCCCATAGATCAAGTGTTAGTTAAACCTTAGTTTTATTAAGGAAAATGAACGATAAACTTAAGCAAACTGGAATTAAAGCTTTTACTTTAATCTGATCAAAGATCAAGTACAGGAACTAGAAGCCTGTTCCACGGGGTAGGCATTTTGTTATTTCACAGGCTATAATCTTATTAAAGATAAAACACAAGAACCAGAAGCCTGTTACACTATCTAACAATTAATTAAGTGCCATTTACTAGCAAGGAGTCGTACCATGGAACCTTTAACGCTATTGGCTACAGGAGTCACGATTATTTTAGGGGGAGCGTTGGCCCGTGTGGGGGAGCTTGTCTTAGATGGTTCCCTTGAAAAACTGATAAATTTAATCGGAGCGAATTCTCCTGATACTTTAAAAAAGTTGCAATCGGCTAATCAAGATCCTGCTTTGTTATCTGAAACCATTGAGGTAATGGCGATTTTACTGGAAGACCCAGAAATACAAAAAGTTGCAGAACAAGTGTTTAAGGAAAATCAATCTAATCCTTACGTTATTAATATGATGAAAAATGTTGGAATTGTTAATCAAGGAACAATTCATAATCCGACTTTTAACTTCAACTGACCACAGCCGCCTGTAGGGGAGCAGGTTAAACAAAACCCTGCTAACTTAGATACAACCAGTGAGAGTTCCAAGTCTATTTCGACTTCTCTTTCTAATCTTGATTACGGCATTGAAAGTCTATGTAAATTGAAAGCAATTTTCTACAAACTTAAGGGAAATGCTCGTCAACAGGAGGGTAAAGTTAATATAACAGTTAAAGAATTATCAGAATGGATTCAGGCAATTCAATCCGCAGAATCAGAATTTGAGCAATTTTTAAATTTATTGGAGGCTAATGATGATTCAGATTCATAAAAATCAAACTAATTCGGCTCAGGCTAGTAATTATGAAACAGAGTTAAATCTTGAGAACTTTGATCAGATTACGCCCAAAAAACATAATCCTAAAATCTATCAAAAGCTCTTAAAAAAAGCTCAGGATATTGGTGATAAACAATCTGAGGTTTTTGCTCTTGGCCGGTTAGCAATGATTTATCAATCTTGGGGTCAATATAGAGAAGCAGTACAATATCTTCAGCAACAATTAGTAATTATTAGAGAAACTAATGATCGGTATTCGCTGGCGAATACTTTAGGTAATTTGGGAGCGGCTTATCAGTCTTTAGGGCAGTATCAAGAAGCAATTTCACATCTTCAAGAACAATTAGCAATTGCCCAGGAGATCGGCGATATTCTTGCCCTAGCAAATGCTTTCGGAAATCTGGGGATTACTTATCAATCCTTAGGAAAATATCAGCAAGCAATTGAATATTTTCAAAAACAATTAGAAATTGCCCAGCAAATTGGTGATAAAACATCAGAAGCAAATGCTTCGAGTAATTTAGGTACTTCTTATCAATATCAAGGCGATTTTGCTCAAGCAGAATCTCTATTTTTACAAGGATTAAAAATCCATGAAGAGTTATTTGGTGGCAATAATCCTAGTGTTGCTTCTAATCTCAACAATCTGGCGAGTCTTTATCAAGATCAAGGGAGATACACAGAAGCAGAACCTCTCTTTTTCCGCTCGCTGGCGATTCGGGAAAAGCTATTAGGAAAAGAGCATCCTGATGTGGCGACCAGTCTCAACAATCTGGCGAGTCTTTATTGCGCTCAAGGGAAATACGCAGAAGCAGAACCTCTCTTTTTGCACTCGCTGGCGATTGGGGAAAAGCAATTAGGAAAAGAGCATTCTGATGTGGCGACCATTCTCAACAATCTGGCTGGTCTTTATTATGATCAAGGGAAATACGCAGAAGCAGAACCTCTCTTTTTGCGCTCGCTGGCGATTACAGAAAAGCAATTAGGAGAAGAGCATCCTGATGTGGCGACCAGTCTCAACAATCTGGCGGATCTTTATCGCGCTCAAGGGAAATACGCAGAAGCAGAATCTCTCTATCAAAGAGCGCTGGCGATTAGGGAAAAGCAATTAGGAGCAGAGCATCCTCATGTGGCCAACAGTCTCAACAGTCTGGCGATTCTTTATCAGTCTCAAGGAAAATACACAGAAGCGGAACCGCTTTATCAAAAAGCGATTGCTATTTGTTCGGAAAAATTAGGAGAAAATCACCCCGACACTCAAACAGTAAAAAATAATTATAATCTGATGCTTTCTCAACTTCCCGATGAGGAATTAAGCCAACGCTTTCCCCCCGAAATGGTGGAATATATCCAATCACTCCGTCATTCCTAGATTCTTTGTAATACCTTAATAATGCTCAAACTGCAATAAAATTACTCCAGCAGATAGTAAATGCCTAAAAAAATACGAGAACTCAAGTCTATACTTCTGAAAGCAGGGTTTACCTATCGCCCCGGTAAAGGTAGTCATACCGTTTGGAGCCATCCCCGTTTAGAATATAGCTTGACCCTGTCAGGCAAAGATAGTAGTGATGCCGATCGCTACCAGGAAAAAGACGGAAGAAATGCACTTCAGGAACTAGCCAACTTAAATCAAGGAGACAACCCATGAATTATTACTATAGTATTTTTATTCAATGGTCAGAAGAAGACAACAAATTTATCGCCCACCTCCCTGAATTTGGCCCCTATGCTCATACCCATGGTGAAACCTACCATGCAGCTCTACAAAATGCCCTTGAAGTTCTAGATCTCCTTATCGAAGACTACACTGCACGAGGCAAATCTCTCCCACCTCTCCGGGCTATTTCCGCATAGCCCAAATATTCTCAGTTCAGTAATATTTCCTAGTATTTAACCGTTCATAGAACATTTTATACCATGATCTCGGAAAAGCCAAAATAAACATTATGCAAGTTACGGCTTAGATCATTACTAAAGTTGTCATATCTCCTTCTTCTCGATCAGAACCAAAAAGCCCAAAATAAATAATGAAAACGTCAGCCAAGAAGCAATTTTTGCTTTATTATAAGACTAATCCCCACAAACCGTAAGCGATTTATGTATCAAGTCACCGTTGATTACGCCAAAGCCAACCTAGAAAAACTCTGCGATCGCACTGAAAAAGAACCCGATGGAGTAGTGATCGTTCGTGAAAATCGCAGTTATATTCTCATCACTCAAGAAGAATGGGAATCCTTAGCTGAAACCTCCGAACTCATGCAAGATTCCAAACTATTACAACATATTGCATCAGCACGACGAGAATATGCCGCAGGAGAAACCCTGATAATGGAACAAGTATTTGGATGACAACCTACACAATTGTCTTTTCTAAACAAGCGCGAAAAGATACCGACGAACTCACCCAAAAACAAAAAGTCAAACTTCAATAAATTTTAACTAACATAATTGCAATTAATCCCTATATTGGCAAATCCTTAAAAGGCGATTTAGAAGGCTTGTATTCCTATCGCCTAAATAGAAAAGATCGTCTGCTTTATGAAATTTATGAAGACGATAAAACTATTCTGATTATTCGTACCAAAACACACTAGGGAGATTAGGTAAGAGCGGTCATAACGCCTGAAGTCATCCCCGTTTAGAATATAGCTTGCCCCTGTCAGGCAAAGATAGTAGTGATGCTGATCGCTACCAGGAAAAAGACGGAAGAAATGCACTTCAGGAACTAGCAAAATTAAATCAAGGAGACAACCCATGAATTATCACTATAGTATTTTTATTCAGCTGTCTTATTACATTTTGGAATTAAGGGAAAATCACCCCGATACTCAAATAGTAAAAAATAATTAGGGTTTGCTGAAAAAGTAAGGGCGATCGTCGATCAAGATGCAAGGTTTTTGAGACACTAGCTTTAAAATCTTGCATCTGTTTTGTGAAACAAGCCACTAAACTCCTTACCTTGTACATATTTCACATTTATTCAGCAAACCCTAGTTAAATAATCTTTGCAGAAAAGTGCTTTGATCCCGCAGAAAAACCTGAGCGCAATTACGCCCCGGCATCCCCGAAATTGAGCCGCCGGGGTGAGTTCCTGCCCCAGTTAAATAAAGGTTTTTAATGGGGGTTTTGTAGTTAGCTATTTCTGGCAAAGGACGCAGGAAAATCATCTGATCTAAGGTCATATCAAGATGATAGTAATTACCTTTATAGGAACCCAAACGATTAGCTAATTCGGCCGGACTTTCCACCCGACGGGCAATGATCGAAGATTTGAGATTGGGAGCATAATCGGCCAGTTTATCAAGAACTCGATCGGCCACGCGATTTTTTAATTCTTCCGTCCATCCCGTGCCGTTTAATCCCGTTCCCTCGGCCCCGGCAATCTGATAGGGGGCAAAAAATTCGATCCAGAGGGTATGCTTGCCCTGGGGAGCCATGGAGGGATCGAGAATAGTGGGGACATCTAGGTACATCGAGGGATTTTCGTCGGGAATCTGCCCCAAAATCGTTAAAGCGTGGGCCTGTTCAACGTGACGGACGGAATCGGCGATGAGAATCGTTCCCTGTAAATACTCCTCTTTGTGATCATAAGCCTCGAACCTTGGCGCTTCGGCGAGGGCGCAATCAATTTTAAGAATTGTTTCATTGTTATTGACAATTCGCCGTTCTACCCTTTCTCGCAATTCCGGATCGGCGGCATCCACATCGGCGGGGGCGACTAACTGTAAAAAAACTCGTCTAGCGTCAATATTAGAGATAACACCCGCTTTTGCCAGATATTCTTGTCCAGAGTCCACCCTAACCCCGATCGCTTGTCCTTCCTCGATTAGAATCTGTTTAACTTTCTGCTCGGTTAAAATTACCCCACCGAGACTAACAACACATTTCACCAGAGCCTCGGTTAGTGCGCCTGTACCACCACGAGGGCGAGCCACCCCGGGGGAGTGACGCATCGCCATCATCATCATCCCGGAGGTAATGCCTTTTTGGGAGGGAGGAGCGCCAATTTCCGCCGCTAGACGAGCCAGGGGTGCTTTGACAAATTCGTTCTCAAACCACTCATTGAGGACATCTTCGGGGGAAGTAATCATCGTGCGGATGAAGTCGAGCAGTTTCTTTTTCGAGCCGATCGCTTTCCAGACACTAGCTAAAGCACTAGAGTTATAATTGCGGGCGATTCTGAGCAAATCTTGGGGCGGGGCATTAAACCAAGGCCCGATCGCATTCATCAACTGCGCCCAATAGTCGATAAACTGAAGGTAGCGATCGGCATCTCGCGGACAAAACTGGGCAATTGCGGCGTGAGTTTTTTCCAGAGAGCGATAGGAAAGAAAATATTGGCCGGAGGGATGGGGACAGAAAACGGTAGGATCGAAGAATAAATACTCTAATCCGTGGCGTTTTAGCTCCAATTCCTCAATTACTGGTCCTAAAAAGATAAATTCATGATCGATCGCACAGAGATTAAACTTAAAATCGGGGGCTAGATCCGGGATAACCGCTTCTGTGGTAGCGGCTCCTCCTGGTACGCTACGCTGTTCGAGAAGGAGGACGCGATAACCGGCTTTGAGGAGATAGGCGGCACAAACTAAACCATTATGCCCGGCACCGATGAGGATGACATCGTAACTTTCCATGCAGTTTCAAAAATTCCTATTTTTAATTTTGCGCTTTTCTTGACCCTAATATGTTAAAAATAGTTAAAGATTCGCTGCTATCAGCAGATTTCAGCGAGCAGTTATGAGTGAGCAGGTAGAAAACCTTTAATTTTTCCTTTTTTTTATGAGTTCTGCGATTAAAGTTATTCAACCATCGGGTATTTTAGATGGCAACCAAGCTGGCCAATTTCGCCAAGAAATTACCGAAGCCGTGCAGGGAGGTTCCGAGGTTATTATCGTTGATTTCAAGAATGTCACCTTTATGGATAGTTCTGGTTTAGGGGCGCTAGTTTTATCCTTAAAAACCGTGCGTTCTGCGGGGGGTAAGATTTTTATCTGCTCGATTAATGATCAGATAAAAATGTTATTTGAATTGACCGATATGGATCGAGTTTTTGAAATTTTTAATAACCGAGAAGAATTAGAACAAAAAATTTTAGGAAGTTAATCAGCGAAAATCCACCTGCATGATCGAAAGATCATCCTTAAAATTACCATCAAATTGTAAAGCTTGAATTCCTTCAATAAAATTATCGAGATTTTTGGCGGAATTACAGTGATAATTTCGCAAAGATTGAATAAAGTTTTCTAGTCCCCACATCCTACCATCAGCACAATCGATCTCGTAAATTCCATCGCTAAAAAGATAAAGGCTACTGGGTAAATTCAGGCATTTAACCTGATTAATATATTCCGCTTCCGGAAACATCCCGATGGGAAAACCGGGGGCTTTCAGTCTGGTTTCAATCATCTGGCCAAAAGGTTTTTGAGTCAGGAGAACTGCCGGGGGATGACCGGCACTGGCATAGGTTAACTGTTGTTGTTTCCGATCATAAATTCCGTACCAGATAGTAAAATATTTATCATTCTTAGGGCTGATTTGATAAACTTGATTTAACCCTTGTAAAACCTGATTAGGTTGATAGTAATTTACCTGAGTTAAACCACGAGAACGGAGTAAATTAATCACCGAAAGGGAAGGTAAAGCCGCTCGCAACCCATGGCCTGCCACATCTAAAAGATATAACATCAAATGGTCATTATCTAACCAATAATAATCAAAGCCATCACCCCCCAATCGACGAGAAGGAAGGAAGCGAAAATCGATAGCAAGTTTTGGAGAAATAAAAGGTTCTGGTAACAGCGATCGCACATATTCCGCCGCTTCCGCTAACTCCATTTCTAGTAATTGTTTTTGCGCTTGCAGATCGTGACTTAATTGATGCAAACGCATTCCCGCCCGCACGCGCGCTCTTAACTCATTAATCTCGATCGGTTTACACAAAAAATCATCCGCCCCCGCATCCAATCCCTTCACCCGATCCTCCACCGATCCCAAAGAAGTTAAGAGGATAAAAAAAGTCGTTGACAGTTGGGGATTAAGCTTAATTTGCCGGCAAACTTCCAACCCATCGATCCCCGGCATCATCCAATCACAAATAATCATCGCCGGTTTTAGTTGCCCCGCTTGCTTTAATCCTTCTTCCCCATCACTGGCAACAAAAACCTCGTATTCCTTCTGCAAAGCGCGGCTCAGAAACGTCTGAATTACTCCATCATCATCAATTACTAGAATTCGTACCATCTTTTTTGTAACTCGACTATCTCAATCTTACTGCTTACACTAGAGGGGAGTGGACGACTTTGCTTGTACCTCAAGACAGGATTAAATCCAGAATCGAGCTAATACATCAGTCATAGTTTGGGAAAAATGGTATAACTTCTAGCGTAAGGCATTGGAGAGGTAAGCCGGGGGTGAAGATTTCTTTTCAGGTAGATAGCGATCTCAGGTCCTTAGATACCGTTTTAAAATATTTTCAGCAACTTGAACCGGCCGGCATTCCCCAAAAAGACTGGCTCCAGTGTCAGCTTGCTCTTGCCGAAGGTTTTACTAATGCAGTCCGTCACGCTCACCGACACCTACCTCCCGAAATCCCGATCGAGATCGAGATCGAGATTACCCGATCCCAGATGGAAATTCGCATCTGGGATCGGGGTTCCGCCTTCGATTTAGAGGACTTTATCGAGAAAAAC
>NZ_JASJFG010000101.1:0-6426 GCF_030065375.1 Microcystis sp. M49636_WE2
AGGATGGTACTAAAAGATTGCAAGGCCTTTTCGGCCCGATCGAGATATTCTAGATTTTCCGTCAATCGCGACAGACGCAATAAATTAGCGATCGCAATTCCGTTGGCCGAAGGGGTGGCATTATCCGTATAACCCCGTTCTCGCACGATCAGATCGAGACTATGATCGGAAGCAGTATTAAAATATCCCCCCTCATCCTCGGCCCAAAACCAGCGATCAAATTCCCCTTGTAGATCGATAGCCGCCTCTAACCAGCGAGTTTCTTGGGGATTAGCCGTTTGCAAGTCCAGTAAAGCCTTAATAAAATAGGCAAAATCCTCCGATTGGGCCAAAACCGAGGCCTGACCCTGATAATTCAAGCGCTGAAAACGTCCATCTAACCACTGATGCTGGAGAATAAACTCGGCCGCGACCGTAGCCATTTGCCAGTACAAAGGTTCGCTAAAGACGGCAAAAGCCCGGGCTAAACCGGAAATCATCAAACTATTCCAAGCGACGATCATTTTCGTATCCGTTACCGCCGGAATCCGTCCCGGCCAAGAGACGTTTTTCGCCTCTTGATTGTCTCTGGCCGGGGGAAAAAGAGCTAATTGGGCTTGAGAACTGCCATAACGCCGAATAAATAACTTATCGAGGATATTTTCTATCTCCTTCCCTAATTCTCCCCCTTGCCGACGTTGCAGCACATTACGACCCTCAAAATTCCCCTCGGCAGTAACGGTAAAATTAGCCTGCAGCAGCCCCAATTCCTCGGTCGAGAGATAATCCCTTAACTCTAAATCCGACCAGACATAAAAGGCCCCTTCCTCTGGTTCCCTATCCGTGGCCTTCTCAAAACTATCGGCATCTTGGGCCGCATAAAAATAACCTTCTGGGGCGGTCATTTCCCGTTTTAGCCAGTTAACCGTGCCTTTAATCCCTCTCTCAAAGGCCGCCTCTCGATTACCCGCACTCCACAAATTGGCTAAATATTCGACAATTTGCCCGTTATCGTAGAGCATTTTTTCAAAATGGGGAACTGTCCATGTCGAATCCACCGTATAACGATGGAATCCTCCCCCCACATGGTCATAGATTCCCCCCAGGGCCAGATCTTCCCCCCGTTGATAGGCCACTTGCCGGAGGGAATCCTCAAAATCGTCACCAAAGCGACTGCCCTGCAAAGCCAGATGAGAATATGGAATCATCGGAAAACTGGGCCGACCGTAATTATTGGGATTAACCCGAATCACTGCCGTATTTGTCTCGATTCCTGTGGCTAAAAGGGAAGGTTCGGCTAAATTGGTCTCTGCTCGCGGTAAAATAGCCGATTGACGCAGTGCGCCCAGCATTTCGGCCGTAAATTTGCTTAATTTCTCCTTTTCCTCGTCATAATAGCGACGTACCGATTGCAACACTTGCAGAAAACCGGGCCGGTTAAAACGCGGTTGCACGGGAAAATAGGTGCCACCATAGAAGGGAATTAAACTATCGGGTGTTAGGAATACATTCAGCGGCCAACCCCCTTGACCGACCATCATCTGCAATGCTTGCATATAGATACTATCGATGTCCGGTCTTTCCTCGCGATCAACTTTGATCGGCAAAAAATACTGATTGAGATAATCGGCAATGGCCCGATCGGAAAAAGCTTCTCCTTCCATAACCGTACACCAATGACAGCTAGAATAACCGATCGAGAGAAAGATCGGTTTATCTTCTCTCCTGGCAATTTCTAGGGCGCTGTCACACCAATACCACCAATCGATCGGGTTTTCGGCGTGTTTTCGCAGGTAAAGACTTTCAGATTCAGCCAGATGATTAGCCATGGGAAAAGGGGTATTTTTGCTCTTGCTGCTTATTAGTTTAAGCTAATTAGAGACTAACCTAGAATCAAGCCTCTGCTCATGCTGAAAACTTCGATCGCCCTAGGATTTTTTCTCACTCAATCTTTACTCCTTAATCCGCAAGTGCAAGGGGTGGCTAATCATTTAATTGGGGTCATGGATACGACGCAACAAGCGCAGACTAACCCGCGCATTGCTAAGGTGCAAATGACTACCTGTGCCGTGGATTTTTCCCCGAAACAGGATAGTATTTATCTTTATCAGGAACAGGCAATTATCGATCGCTTAAATCAACCCTATCGTCAAAGAATTTTAGTCATTCAACCTAGCCCCGATAATTCCACTGTGGAATCAAAAGCTTATAAGTTAAATAATGCCCCTAACTTTATTAATTTTTGTAACAAAGACTTGACAGAAAGAAAATTAAATGTATCAGATTTGGCCGAGTCGGTGTGTACTGTGTTTTTAAAACCGATAGCGGGGGGTTATCGGGGAGAAACTCCCCCCCAGGGTTGTCCCACGAATGCCAGAGGTGCGGTGAAAATAACTAATACAATTATTCTACATTCCCAGGGCATGGATACCAGCGATCGAGGTTATGATAGCCTTGGCCGGCAGGTATGGGGAGCGCAGGATAATGTCTATCAATTTCGCTGGCAAAAACCCTAAAATCGGCTTTCCTGTTTCATTAATGCCACATCGAGAGCAAAATAGGTCAAAATCAAATCGGCCCCCGCTCGTTTCATACTGGTTAAAGTTTCCAAAATCAGGCTTTTTTCGTCAATCCAGCCCTGTTTTGCCGCCGCTTTAATCATTGCGTATTCACCACTAACATTGTAAGCGGCGACGGGAAGATGACTACTATCGCGCAGACGACGGATAATATCGAGGTAGGCAAGAGCGGGCTTAACCATAATAATATCTGCCCCTTCTGTTATATCTAAACTGGCTTCCCGTAAGGCTTCCCGACTATTAGCCCCATCCATTTGATAGGTTTTCTTATCACCAAATTTTGGCGCTGATTCTAAAGCATCTCGGAAGGGACCATAATAAGCAGAGGCATATTTAGCCGTATAAGCGAGAATTCCCACATCTAAATAGCCAGCCGCATCTAAAGCTCGACGGATCGCCCCAACCCTACCATCCATCATATCGGAAGGAGCGACGAAATTAGCCCCGGCCGCCGCTTGCGAGAGCGACATTTTCACTAAAACTTCTAGGGTTTCATCATTGAGAATTTTACCGTCCTCCACAATACCATCATGACCATAAATCGAAAAAGGATCGAGGGCAACATCGGTAATAATAATTATTTCAGGGACTTCTTTTTTAATCGCTTTCACCGCCCTTGGCACTAAACCATCGGGATTATAACTTTCTCTACCGAAATTATCTTTTTTATCTTCGGCAATCAGGGGGAAAAGAGCGATGGCATTAATGCCTAAATTATAAGCATTAACTACTTCTTTGAGCAATAAATCGAGGGAATAACGATAACAATCGGGCATAGAAGGAATAGCCACCTTTTGATTTTCTCCCTCCATGATAAAGAGGGGATAAATCAAGTCATTAACGGTTAATTCAGTTTCACGAACAAGACGGCGAATCGCTGGAGTATAACGAAGACGACGGGGACGAATCAGCATGATAACAGCGAGTTAAAAATAAAAAGTAAACAGTAAATAGCTGGTTTTGCTCTAGTTTTTTACCTAGGCAAAAACCGGGGATAGGACGATCAAATAATCCTGATCCCCCTGACTAATTAGTGAAAATCGGGACTATGACGAATCAAACTCATAAACTCTTGACGAGTCTTAGCAGAATCGGCAAAAATACCGCGCACGGCACTCGTAGAAGTCCAAGAACCGGGTTTTTCAACCCCGCGCATTACCATACACATATGAGTCGCTTCAATCACCACAGCTACCCCTTGAGGTTGTAGTAATCCTTGCAAAGCATCGGCAATTTGTGCGGTTAAACGTTCCTGTACTTGCAGTCGTCTGGCGTACATTTCACAGATGCGGGCAATTTTCGATAAACCGATCACTTTCCCGTTAGGAATATAGGCAACATGAGCGCGGCCGATAATTGGTAAAATATGGTGTTCACAGGAGCTAAAAATATCGATGTCTCGGATTAAAACCATCTCGTTAGCATCCTCGTGAAAAACTGCCCCATTCAGCAATTCATCCAGGGATTGCTGATAACCAGAAGTGAGAAATTTTAGGGCTTTTACTACTCGTTTGGGAGTGTCTCGTAAACCTTCGCGATCGGGATCTTCTCCTAATCCTAACAGCAGTGTTCTTACCGCTTGCATCATCTCGGCTTCCGATACCGGCGATTTAGGTTCGGTAATCACTTCGGGAAAGTGATTGTAGTCATCATTGTCGAAAATTGCTTTGGATTTAGCTAAGGTCATAGATATTTTTACGGACTCCAATAGTTAATTGATCGGCAAAGTTTTCTGATGTTACCAATGTCAATAAATACCCTTTGCTAGAGTATTTATTTTTCTGGGCATCTAGACGATAACTAATGAAAGCTATCGGGTTATTCCCTCATCTGTGGGGTTATCTCCGGTGCGGAAATATTGAGGGCAGGCAGGGTTCTACTACATAATTAGTCTATCTTGTCAAGTAGTTCGTTTGTTTGCTATCTTGGGCTTCCTAGAATGATAATCGTTATCATTTTAACAAAAAATTTAGATTTACCAACAAAAATTTTGTCGCCAGATAAAATATTCCCGTTGAGTTATTTAACTTATTTTGAAGAGATAGGCAGATTTTGCGATTTTATCGCTTATATTCAGCAATATTCCTGATTTTATGGTATTCTTCCTCCGAGTATAAATCCGCCGGAGAAGCAAGGCGATCGAGAAAGAGGATTCCTTCCAGATGATCGTATTCGTGTTGAAAGATGCGCGCGACAAAATCCCTGAAAACTTGACGGATTTCCCGACCATTGCGATCATAATAGGCCACCTCAATCCACTGATGACGGGGGACAAAACCGCGCCAATTGGGGACACTGAGACAACCTTCCCAACCCTTGACCATTTCCTCGCTCACCTGCAAAATGCGAGGATTAATCATGGCAGTGGCCTGCATGATCGGAGCGTCGGGATAACGAGGATTGGGGTGAGAAGCAACGATAAACAGACGCAGAGATCGAGCAACTTGGGGCGCGGCAATTCCTACCCCGTGGGCAGCTTGTACGGTGGTAATCAGGGAATCGATCAAATTTTGACAGTCAGCATCGAGAAGATTATCGATCGCTGCTGCTTTTTGCTCTAGAATTGGATTTCCTAATTGGGTGATTGTTAAAACTTGCGTCATCTGTCTAAAGATTAATTGTTTTCCTCTGAAAATTATTTTATCGTCAAGGGCAAAATCTCGCTAAACTGATAAGGTTTCCCCGCAGCAGCACTAGAGCAACTTTGTTAATCAAAATTAATCGTGGATAGCAGCGCCCAACAACTTTGGCATAATCTCCTAGAGCGTCTAAAATTACTATTAACCCGTCCCGCTTTCGAGACTTGGTTTCAAACGGCGACGGTTAAAGAATGGCAAAACGATCGCTTAGTAATTCAGGCTGCCAATCCTTTTATTCTTAACCATCTTCAGAAAAATTATCTGTCAACAATTGCTGAAGTGGTCGAGGATATCGTCGGTTATCCCGTCGAGATTCAACTAACGGCACAACAGGGCGATTCGATCGCTATTTTCCAGCCCAACACTAGCTTAGAATCAGAATTATCCCCCAGTAATCAACTTAACCCTAAATATAATTTTTCCCGTTTTGTTGTCGGTCCAACCAATCGTATGGCCCACGCGGCTGCTTTAGCGGTGGCGGAATTACCCGGGAGGGAATTTAACCCGCTTTTTCTCTGTGGTGGTGTGGGATTAGGTAAAACCCATTTAATGCAAGCGATCGGTCATTATCGTCTAGAATTATATCCTCAATCTAGGGTTTTTTATGTATCGACGGAACAATTTACTAATGATTTAATCACCGCTATCCGTCAAGATAGTATGGAAAGTTTTCGTAATCATTATCGCCATGCCGATATATTATTAGTGGATGATCTGCAATTTATTGAAGGAAAAGAATACACTCAAGAAGAATTTTTTCATACCTTTAATACCCTGCACGAAGCGGGAAAACAGGTAGTTTTAGCCTCCGATCGCCTGCCCAAACAGATGCCCAGTTTACAGGATCGTTTAATTTCTCGCTTTTCTATGGGATTAGTCGCCGATATCCAAGCACCGGATATCGAAACTCGCATGGCAATTTTACAAAAAAAGGCCGAGTACGAAAATCTGCGTCTCCCAAGAGAAGTTATCGAATATATTGCCGTTAATTATACTTCTAATATTCGCGAATTAGAGGGGGCATTAATCCGGGCTACTACTTATATTTCTATCTCCGGATTGCCGATGACGGTAGAAAATATCGCGCCGGTTTTAAATCCACCAATGGCCAAAATTGCCACTTCTCCTGAGATTATTATGGCGGTAGTAGCGGAAAAGTTTCAACTCTCGATCGCCGATCTAAAAGGAAATTCCCGCCGACGAGAAATTAGTTTTGCCCGACAGATTGG
>NZ_JASJFG010001049.1:0-5979 GCF_030065375.1 Microcystis sp. M49636_WE2
ACCTGTGGATTGGTAATCGTATCGGTGCGTCCTCTTTCAAGAATTGGTTCTCCCTTAACGATCATAATATCGGGATAGGTGTACATATTATAGGCGGGTATGGCCAAGCGTAGATCGTTGATAAATATATCATAGGCTTGATTCTGGATAGTTAAGGGAAATTTTCTACAGAAATTCAAGGCAATGCGATTATGGTTAGGAGTTCCCCCAGTCATAATAATAATTTCTCCATCTCGATACTCGTGTCTGTCGGTGGCAGCTTCCTCTAGTTGAAAGTATTCTGCGACTGTGTAGCGTTTCTCAGTGGTTGCGACCATATTGACCCCTTGAAAGCAAAGCTCTGTCTTTATAATAACCTGTTTTCTGAAAAGCTACAATTATCGGTTTTAATCAGGTGCTGACTGCCGGATAAATATCGAGAGACCTTGTTAACAAGGTCTCTTGAAAGTGGGTGGGATTATTGTCGCTAATTTGCTAATCTGGTTGGGATAATTTGAGGATAGCACCGGTGACTTTCATGCTTTCTTGATAAAGCACGTCCTGGCCCCAACGCTGTAACTGTTTACCTAGCAGAGTTTCTGTTTTTTGGTCTTCCAGATGGGACACTTGTTCAACCCGGCAAGATTGGGCCCCTCCCGAAGCTTCCATCCGCATACAGCCGGTAGTTCCCGAACAAATTACAGTGCAACAATCAGCCTGAAGATTAGTAGAAGTGAGTTTAATACTAATCAGATCTCCTTGTACTTCACCCCAATCGGCCACGGGAACACCGGCTAATTCCGCCTCAATTAAACGCTGGTCCTGACCGAGGAAGCTAATCCGATGAATAGCGTAATCTCCCGACCGGTGACTATATCCCACCGGTCGCCATTGTAACCGGCTGGCCATCCAACCGAGGAACATAAAAGCTTGACAAGGATTGCCCTTTTCGTAATCAATAGTGATGCGATCGACTTCCAGAATAGCATCCCGGCGCTCCGGTGGATCAAAAGCCTCGGCGGTTAGTTCTTGCCAAGGAGCGAGACGACTCCAGTTCAGGTCAGCTAATGGTACATCTGTGGCTAATAAATCCCCCACTTGCAGCAGTTCCGTTTCCGGTTCCCGAAAAGTGCTGGAATCGACGATAATCGTATCACATTGACTGGCCAGACGCTTAAATAGTCCATATTCCGCATCGGGACTGGCTTTCCACCAGAGAAATTTGGGCAAACTGGGAATAGTTAACTCGGAAATAATGCCGCCAATTCGTTCCAAAGCTTCCGCTGTACCGCTTAAAGTAACGTATTCACAGCAAACTAAAGTGTTCTGACTACGTTTGTTAACGGGACAATAGGCAGAAACAGAGGCTTTTACCCCTTCATCGGCCTCGGCAGTGGGACAGAGGGTAATAATGCGACAGGGATTGGAGGCAGCGATTGCATCTGCCACTCCAATCGCATCCAAATCGGCGGCGTATTGACGATGATTAGCCCCATCCTCGGCGTTTTTTTCCGCTTCCCAGGCCGCCCTTAACCTGGCGACAAATTCATCGCTAGAATGTCCGGTTACTTCTAGTTCTAGGTCCTTCTGGGCGACTTTGATGGCGGCGTGGGTTCGCGGACCGGCAATACCATCAATCGGGCCGGTGTAATAGCCGAGAAGGGTTAACAATTCCTGTACCGCATCGGGTTCATAGACAATAAAGCTAAAGGTGGTGGCCCGGGTGGCGGCCATACCATCCTCATTATTATTATAGGATTGCCAGATATCGCGCAGTTCCTGCTCGATCACATCGATGGAAACATCTTTCGGTGCTTGCAGGGAGACAATGGGGGGGCTTTGGGTAGTCATGTCAGTTATCAGTTATCAGTTATCAGTTATCAGTTATCAGTTACCAGTTATCAGTTATCAGGTGTGAGTTATCAGTTATCAGTTATCAGTTATCAGTTATCAGATGTGAGTTTTTAGTTTACTGATTACTGTTTACTGCTCACTGATTACTGCTCACTGTTTACTGTTTACTGATTACTGATTACTGTTCACTGTTTTAGAGTCGTCGCCAACGACGGCCATCGCGGTTAAGGAGAAATTCTGCTTCTGTGGGTTCCCAGGTACCCGCTTCGTATTGGGGTACGGAGGCGGGATCGGCGGGAGCGTCCCAAGCGGCGAGAGCGGGAGTAACGATGCGCCATGCTTCTTCTACCTCGTCAGAACGGGTAAATAGGGTTTGATCTCCCAGCATAGCGTCTAAAAGTAGCCGATTATAGGCATCAGCGCTGGCAACACCGAAGGAGGAACCATAACTAAAGTCCATTTCTACCGTGCGTGTGCGTAATTCTGACCCCGGCATTTTCGCCTCAAAACGGAGGGCAATACCTTCGTTAGGCTGGATTCGCATACTCAGTACATTTGCATTAGTTTGTTGAGCCGCCGATTGGAAGATTAATAACGGCACATGGCGGAATTGGATGGCAATCTCGGAAACTTTTTTCGGCAGACGTTTACCGGTACGCAGATAGAAAGGGACACCCTGCCAACGCCAGTTATCTACCATTAATTTCATGGCCACGTAGGTGGGGGTGGTCGATTCCGGATTAACCCCCGGTTCTTCCCGATAGCCCGGAATGGGTTTTCCTTTCATCCAACCGGCTTTATACTGGCCGCGGATGGCGGATTTTTCTAGGTTATTAATATCGGCCAAGTGAGTCGCTTGCAGGACTTTGACTTTTTCGCCGCGGACACTATCAGCGTTAATAGCGTTGGGTGCTTCCATCGCCGTCAAGCAGAATAACTGCATCAGGTGATTTTGCACCATATCGCGCAAAGCTCCCGATTTTTCGTAATATCCGGCCCGCTCCTCCACTCCCACGGTTTCGGCCACGGTAATCTGGACGTGATCGATAAATTGACGATTCCAGAGGGGTTCAAAGATAGCGTTAGCAAATCGGAACACCAGCAAGTTTTGGACGGTTTCCTTGCCTAAATAGTGGTCAATGCGATAAACTTGGTTCTCCTGACAAACCTCTTGTACGACTCGATTGAGAACTTGGGCAGAACTGAGATCTTTGCCAAAGGGTTTTTCGATCACTAACCGGTGTTTAATTGGGTCTTTCAGCATTCCAGCCGCGCCAAGGTTTTTAAGACCGGGAGGGAAGAAATTAGGAGAAACCGCTAGATAAAAGACTCGATTGCCACGGGTTCCCCGGATTCCGTCTAATTCTTCCAGAAAAACTTTCATTTTGGCGTAACTTTCCGGATCGTCCATGTTGCCGGGGAAATAGTACAACCCTTGGGCGAAGTCTTGCCAATATTCCTCACTGCCAATCCCGTCGGAAAATTCTTCGATGCCTTGGCGCATCTGTTGGCGAAAATAATCATGACTCCACTCTCGGCGCGCTGTACCGACGATGGTTAATTCGGCCGGCAGTCGTCTTTCCCGTTTCAGTTGATAGAGAGCAGGAACCAGTTTTCTTTGGGTTAAGTCTCCTGATGCCCCAAAAATGACTAAGATTAAGGGTTCTGGGGTTCTTTCTTGTCGCAATCCCACTCGGAGAGGATTTTCGAGCAGCTTTACCATAGGATTTTGTCTAGCCGAGGTGCATTATTTTCCAGTCTAGCGGGAATACTCGACGGCATACCTAAAGTAAAAATTAATAACCACAATCAGTAATCAGTAATCAGTAATCAGTGACCAGTAATCAGTAATCAGTCATCGGTCATCGGTCATCAGTCATCAGTAATTGGATAATATCTTTAGGCCTTTTTGAGATCAAAAAGTTCCGGGACTGGGAGTGAGCGGGGGGAAAATTCAGGGAAAAAGTCCCTGAATTTTAGGTAATTGACCACCCAAAAATGGCTGAAACCCGACAACCTACTCCTAGGAAAAACTTTTTGCCGCAAACCCTACTTATTTTTTGGCGGTTTTAACACAATCGAGGGTACGGACGATGGCAGCTGCCGCGTAGTTACGACGGGCGGGATCATTTGGTACAAAAGAACTACCCTGTTCGTTCAAGGGAGAGGCCACACCGCAAAATCCCGACATCTGGGTAATTAAACTGGCGGCCCAATGACCGGAAGTATCGGAAAAATTGACGGGAGTTTTAGTTTGGGCTAAATCGGGGGCTTGTTTTTGCTGAGTTTTCAGGTAGGTGGCGGCCTGTTTGAGAATCGCCATCAATTCGGCCCGGGTGATGGGGTCGGTGGGGCGGAATTCGCCGTTAGCTTTGCCGGCAACAATACCATTAGCCCGGGCCCATTGGATTTTTTTGGCACTCCAGCGCGTCGCTTCTACGTCGTTAAAACTGCCGCTGCCGGGGGGAATATCTTCTAGGTTAATTTTGGTGACAGTTCCCATCCCCTCAATAATCATCGAGACGAATTGTTCCCTGGTGACGGGATTTTCGGGGCGGAAGGTGTTATCTTCTTTAAAACCAGCCACTACCCCAAGCGCGATCGCTTTTTCGATCTCAGTTTTATAGATATCGCCGCTAATATCCTGAAAACTGGCCCCAGAAGTGGGGGGAGGAGTGGTTTCGCTGACGGGAGGTCTGCCGGTGGCTGCGAGAACTTCCGCTTCTTTGCCGCTAAAGTAGAAGTGGCCTAAACTTTTGCCTTGGAAAGTACGACGGCTAAATCTCCAACCCGGTTCGAGGATAATTTTCATAAATCCTGTTTGCATTCCTCGGGTTCTTCCCACCACTAATTCCGGTCTGCGGGCATCCCGGGGAGTTCCCACTAAGTATAATTCGCCATTGCGTTCCACAATACGCAGGATGTAATCTAGCCCAAAATCCCGGCCATCGAGACGGATAGAATAACCATTACTATCGGTGGCGCGGCGACAAATGCCGGTAAAGTCAAAGTTGAGGAGTAGAGGGTCGATCATGACGGGATTTGAGCCGCTTTCGTTCCAACACTTCTGTTTTCCCTGGATTTGTTCCAAGACTAGCAGGTCAAATTTATTACCTCCGTAGGGACGAGCGATCGCTACTACCTGGGTCTGCTCGATGTCCTGTTCGTCAAAGTTGGCCGCTGGTGTGGCAGTTATGCCCAAGGTCATTAGGGCGGTTAGGGCGATCGATAATCTGGCTTTCATAATCTTTAATCTATAAGACGATTTTTGCAGTAAAAATAGACGTGCTAATCCCAACATTCTATGACTGAATGCTTCCGGTCGTTGTTCCAGACTGCGCCGGATTGTTGTCTGTCCGCACAACTTTTCTCTCAATCTTCAATTTCCGAACCTATTTATCCTGGCAATATTCTGATTAAACTGGTGGGGGGATCAATATTCATTCGGTTGGCTGTTGAAACTGGCGAGATTTTGGCGGATTGTCGAAAATTTTAGCCAGCCATTCGAGTCTTAGGCTAAGATGGGTAGAGAGGCTTTTAATTGGCCGCAGCCCTTGACTTCCTCACAGGATTTAAGCCCAATAATTGCCTAAAAAATTGCAATTAATCGATTGAGGGCTATCAGTGCCGCGGTGAATTATCATAGTTCATTAGCTCTGGTGAGCCATTGCCCTTTCTTTGGTGTGTGTGAGGTAGACAATTATGAGTAACTCCCCCGGTGATCCTTCTCCTCGTCCTAATCTTTTTCTGAGTATCGGTCGATTTGTCCGCCGGCCTTCTACTTTAATTGTCGGGGGAATTACTCTCCTAGGAATTACCTCCCTTGGCTATTTTACGACTCGTTATTTAGTTTATGAACGTCTAACCCCAATTTTAGACAATATCTTCAGTGAAATGCTGCACAGACCTGTCAGGGTAGGTAAGATAGAGGGCTTTTATTTTAATCGGATTCGTATCGGTAAATCGGCAATTCCAGCTACGGCCAATTCTGCTGATAGTTTATCTATTGATGCGATCGAATTGGGATTAAATCCGCTGCCCTTACTTTTAGGTCTGCCGCTGCCGGTTGATGTCAAGTTAATTAATCCCAGTATTTATCTCGATCAGGATAAAAATGGTCAATGGCTCGATAATTTAGAAAAAATA
>NZ_JASJFG010000359.1:0-4199 GCF_030065375.1 Microcystis sp. M49636_WE2
AAAGTTTATCCAGTGGCGATTAAATCAGTTTCTCAGCTTTTTTCCCTCAATTCAGACGCTCATATATCCCTCGAACAAACATTAGATGATAATTGGTTTCCCCCGGCTGAAAAATAGTTCTTAATTAGGAGTAATACTAAAGCTGAATAAATGTGAAATATAAACGAGATAAGGGTTTTAGTGTCCTGTTTCGCTCCCACAGGTGCAAGATTTTGAGAGAATCGTGGTTCAAAACCTTGGGTCTTCATCGGCCCGCGTCCTGTAGGGGCGAAGCATTCGGGCAATAACCTAAGTAGTCGTGCAAAATTAATTTCCTAGTGAAGATAGGCAAGAGGCAAAAAGCAGGAGGCAAGAGGTGGTTAGATATGTGTAATTAATTTTGCTTAGGTACTTATCGGTGAAACCGTAGATTTTCTATCCGAATGCTTCGCCCGTACTTTATTCAGCAAACCCTAATCAGTCTTTAATAACCGGATTTATTGTAATTTGGATAGTCAACAGCTTACCCACGACTATAAAATTAGCATCCATCTTGCGGGGGTATTACCCTGGTTAATACCCCCTATTTTTGGTCTGGTATAGTGTTAAGCTTCTCCCGTGATTGATAAACCCTCTACCCAAACGTAGGGACAAACACCACTGGGAGTAATAACTGCTTCCGGTTCCAGATAAACAATCGATTTCAGCAGTGTTAAAATATCCCCGGCTACGGTAGCGGAATCGATGCTAATGCGCTCATTTTTGTTAACTAACCAACCGTCAAAGGGCAAAGAGAAGGAACCTTGTAGAGAATTAACTCCCGCATGAAGTGCCTGTAAACTATCAATTAAAACCACATTTTCTGCTGTTTCCAAAGAATAGCTTTTTGGTTGATTAGCACTAGCAAAAACGTGATAAAAATGGGGACTAACCGTTACTTTTGACCCAATGTTACCGTTGCCAGTCGGTTCTGTATTCATCCGTTTAGCGGTAATCGTGCTATGGAGAAAATTACTCAAAATCCCCTCTTTAATTAATTCCACACGACGGGTAGGAGTGCCTTCACTATCAAAAGTTTCTGCGGAAACATTAGCCGGATGGAGGGAATCATCGCACAAATTTAAGGCAGTAGCAGCGATTTGTGTTCCCAAAGATTCAGGAGTAGAAAGACTCTGTTTATCAAGGACATTTTGGGCATTAAACAGATTAGAAAATGCTCCCATTAGACTCAAAAAGGCGCGGGGGGCAAAAACCACTAAATATTTACCCGTGGTAATCGGTTGATAGTCCAGATGGCTAACAGTTTTGGTAATCGCTTCCTCGATGCAACCATCGATATCTAATTTTTCCAGGCCCGGACTAACCCGAAAAGCACCAGCGCTGCGGGGTTTTTTGCCTTCCTGTTCGGTTTTGGTGTATAAATACACACTGGCATAACTACGCGCTTCCTGACGCATTGCCCCGTCGCTATTGAGATAAAAACGTCTGACCTGCTGTTGTCCCAAACCATTATAGGGAACACTGGCAATAGCTGGATGAGCCGCTAGTAGGGATTTTTCGGCGGCTAATAACTTATCGACGAGAGTGGATACCGGTGCTTGATTAGACATTTCGCTGGCCACTTCTGTGGTGGGTGCGGTGGCAGCGGGACTAAAATCGGGGACATTTTCCTTAACGCCAAAAACGCTGGCTTCCTGAGCGGTTTTTAGGGCTAATTGCAGTCCCACCGGGTCCACATCGGTGGTGGAGGTGACACCGACTTGATTATCCTGATTCCAGACGCGAACGATAACGCTGGAACGATTGGAAGCTTGTACCTGTTTCGGTTCCCCTTGAAACACATCCACATCGGTTTCATCGACCGAGGAACCATAGATGTCGTATTTAGCAATTCCTAAAGCTTGGGCGCTAGAATTAGCGATTTGGGCGATATCTTCAACTTTTGGCATAGATTTTTTTTGGTGTTGGAGGATAGGTGATAGGGAGATAGGGAGATAGGGTGATAGGGAAGTGGGGGAATGGGGAAATTTCAAATAAAATCCCAACATTCAACATCTTCTAACTGATAACTGAAGAGAGATTGGGCCAAGTGGTGACAATAAAGACGATAACGGCAGCCGTGGCCAGCATAGCTTTAGCAACGTGACCGATAACCGTACCGACGACGATACCGACACAGACTTTTAGGGATTGTTGCAAACGGGGAGTTAATTCCAAATCGCGACGATAGGCGTATTCTCCCAAAAAAGCCCCCACCACAGGACCGACAAATAAGCCGATAATCGGTCCGCCAATGGGTAAAGCGGGTAAAAGCCCGAATATTCCCGCTAATAAACCCACTACTAGACCGATTTGACTCCAATTGCTCGCCCCAACTTTTTGGGCGCCGAGATAACTAGCGAGGAATTCCACCCCCAGACTGAGGAGAAGGACAACAAAGGCCACGGTTAAAGCGACCCCCATCCCCGCAAATTTGGTGACAAAACCCCACACCAGCATGGCGATTAAAATCAAACTCATGCCGGGGATAGCGGGCAGCAGTTCGCCAATTATTCCCACTATCATGATGGCAATGAGGAAATAGTAGAGAATCACTAAAGTCATGATTAACGACCGCCAACGGTAATAGAATCGACTTTTAAATGGGGTTGACCAACGGTGACATAAACGCTACCACTAACGGAACCGCAAAAACCCGCCGCTAGACCTAAATCTTGGGAACACATAGAGATTTTATTCATAATCTCCTTAGCTGAACCGATTAAAGTCGCGCCTTTCAGGGGTTTAGTCAGGTTGCCATTTTCGATAAGATAGGCCTCCTCGACGGCGAAATTAAATTCCCCGGTCGCCCCCACACTACCACCGCCCATTTTTTTGCAATAAATGCCTTTATCGATGGAATTAAAGAGATTATCGAGGGTATATTCCCCGGGAGCGATGTAGGTATTCCGCATCCGACTAGCGGCCGCATAGGTGTAGTTTTGACGGCGACCGCTACCTGTGCGCGGATGGCCAGTTTTAATTGAACCGGTGCGATCGGCAATGAAGTTTTTTAGGATACCATTTTCAATTAGGAGAGTACGCTGGGCCGGCATTCCCTCATCATCCATATCGATAGTACCGAAAGCTTTATCGGATAATCCTTCGTCCCACGCCGTCAGGTTGTCGTGGGCGATTTTTTCGCCTTTTTTATCGAGAAAGGGTGTGGTTTTTTGCTCGATTTGCGTAGTTTCTAGCAAATGACCGCAGGCTTCGTGGAAGATAACGCCGCCAAATTCATTGGCCATGACGATGGGATAACTGCCGGATTCTACATAGTCAGCGTAAAGCATTTTACCCGCCGATTCGGCCACTTCTGCCGCCGATTCCTCGGCATTCCACGTCCGCAGAAAATCGGGATTACTGGTACTACCCACCCGTTTACCAATGCTAGAACGATTAGTCCCATCGGCACAGAGGAGATTATAGCCCACCGATTGGGTGAGGCGAATATCCCGGGCAAAAGTGCCATCACTAGCGGCAACTAAAATTTCTTGCCAATCGCGAAAATAAGCGGCGCGACGAGATTGGACGTGAGAGGCTTTCTGATTGAGTTGAACGTTAGCATTTAGGAGAATATCACCCATTTCTCCCAAAGAACTGCAATTATTCAGCCAAATATCTTTGTTTTTGACCGTGGCATAATCCCGGAACATTTCCAGATTGATTTCGGGAATATAGGCGTTAGGACTGGGTAGGTTTAAACCGAGAATCGATAAACCTTTTTCTAGGGCATTTTTTAAGCCTTGGAAGCTTAAATCGTTGGTACTGACATAACAATCAGCTTTACCGCGAAAAAGGCGGATTCCTGCCCCTGTAGATAGTTTCGGTGAGAGACTGGTGATGCTGTCATCTTCGGCTAAACAACTGATATAGTTGACTCTTTCCAGGAAAAATTCGATAAAAGTTGCCCCGGCAGCCCGTCCCAGTCCCAGAAGAGTGGACAAAGGAGCCGCCCAAGAGCTATCAAAGCGCTCCAGACTAGGATTATATTTCAGGGTGGGGAGTTCTTTGGAGATGAGTAGAGTGGGTGACATAAAGCTCGTTTATCAGTTAATCTGCTGGTTTCTAGTCTAACAGTTCTCAGTTTTTTCCGTCTGGGGATGCGTTAGCGCCGCCCAACCCTGCTAAATTTTTCTCCTTCATATCTCTTAATAAAAACCTTGATTCGAGCGCTCATC
>NZ_JASJFG010000735.1:0-4103 GCF_030065375.1 Microcystis sp. M49636_WE2
AGAAAAACAAGAGCATATTTTTGAGGGTCATGTGCGTCTCAAACGGGATGAGGGTAAAGAAGGTTATGGCATCGGTTTATCGGTCTGTCGCAAGATTATTCGCGCCCACTACGGTCAAATTTGGGTGGATAGTGTCCCCGACCACGGCAGTAGTTTTCACTTCACCCTGCCAGTTTATCGCTAAAATGCTCCGCCAACCAATGATCAATGTCCCCTAAAACTAAGTCGGGGATTTCCCAGGGGAACAGATGGGCCGTATCCGGGTAACATTTCCACTGAGACAGTTTCAGTTTTGCCGCCGTTTCTTGGCTCGAGGCACTGGTAATATGGCGATCATTTGCCCCCGCCAGAACCAAGCAGGGAATTGTGATTCTGTCAAGAGATTTTAAACAATTGTAACCTTTTTTTAAAGCCCGATTTAAAGCGCGATCAGCAGCTGGAGAAGTGCCTAAGTAGGCGGTAACAGCATCTTGAGCGAGATATTGATAGGATATCGCTTGATGTTGTGAAAAAAGGTACTGAAACAGCGAACGACGGGCAAAAGTATCAATATTCCAACGCCATCCCGGTTTGATCTGATTGAGAATTGCCGCCATCCCCGTCAAAATCAGATCCGTGGTGGTGATAGGAGGATGACTACCCCAAGGCCGCGCAGCCGAAGCCACGAGAATTAAACCAGGAAAGCGATCGGGATGGCGCAATACTAATTCCAGGGCGATTATACCCCCCAAAGACCAACCGAGAATTAAACATTGCTGGATTTTTTGGCGATCGAGCAGCTCGATTAAATCCTCTAGATGTTCTTCTAGCTGAAAATCCAGGCGATAACGACTTTTACCGTAGCCGCGCAGATCCGGGGCCAGGGTTTGCCAACGTTGGCAAAAATGATCGGTAAATACAGACATACTACCTGCCGAACCGGGATGACCGTGCAGACAGAGAATCGGATAGCCATTACCTTTAATGTTAACGTTTAGAGCGATCGACATTGAGCAGTTATCAGTTATCAGTTATCAGATTTGAGTTTTAAGTGAGCAGTATGTATTAAGCGAGCAGTATTAAATAGCAGTTTCCTGCTGTCTTTTCACTGTTCACTGTTTACTGATCACTGATTATTGACTGGGATATATGGGTGATCGAGTCTCTGGTAAGTCATACTAGAGAATGGGAGAGAGTTGGTCTAGAGGTTGCGGGATCATTTTATCAATGATTCCGAGGAAAGTCCGAACTCCCGAAAGACCACACTTGCTGGATAACGTCCAGTGCGCGTGAGCGTGAGGATAGTGCCACAGAAAAATACCGCCCCCTTTTTTCAGTAATCAGTAAACAGTAATCAGTAACGAAAGTAAATTTACTGATAACTTTCCACTGATAACTGATAACTGATAACTGATTGGGGGTAAGGGTGCAAAGGTGCGGTAAGAGCGCACCAGCAGTATTGAGAGGTACTGGCTCGGTAAACCCCGGTGGGGAGCAAGGTGGAGGGACAAAGGTTGGTCTTTTTCCTGTCCCGTTCTTAGGAACCGCTTGAGGTAATTGGTGACAATTATCCCAGATAGATAACCTCTATTCCAACAAAGGTAAAAGCAATTTTACTGCTGTTGGGAAATACAGAATTCGGCTTATGTCTGACTCTCTCCTTTAAGTAGTCATGCAAAATAAATTTCCTAGTGAAGACAGGCAAGAGGCAATAGGCAAGAGGCAAAAGCTTTATCGAAATGTGTAATTAATTTTGCTTAGGTACTTATCAGTTATCAGTTATCAGTTATCAGGAGTCAGTATTCAGTATTCAGGAGATAGGAGATTGCTTTTATTTATTCTCCCCACACCCCACACCCCACACCCTACACCCTACACCCTACACCCCACACCCTACACCCCACACCCCTGCTCCCCGCTCCCATGTCCTTAAGTGATCCGCGTCGCCAAAAACAATTAAAAACCCTAGTGGAAAAGCTGGGTTTATCGGCTGATGTCCCCGTCAGATGGGATTTATTAGATTTGGCCCTAACTCATCCCAGTGTTTCCCGTGATAAGAATTATGAACAATTGGAATTTGTGGGCGATTCTGTGGTAAGACTCGTGGCGGCGGAGGTATTGTTAGAAACCTATCCGGAGGCCCTAGTGGGAGAATTTGCTGCGCTGCGATCGATGATGGTTAGCGATCGCACTCTGGCGGAATTTGCGGATCGCTACGGTTTCGAGCGTTATTTGTTGGTTTCAAGTAGTACGAGTATTGACCGAGCGGGGAGAATTTCGCGACTAGCAGACGCTTTTGAGGCGGTCTTGGGAGCATTATATCTTAGTACACAGACTATGGTTTTAGTGCGTTCTTGGCTAGATGAACCACTAAGGGAAAAAGCGGCCGAAATTCGTCGAGATCCGGCCCGACAGAATTATAAGGATGCCTTGCAGGAGTGGACACAAGCAACATACAAAAAACTGCCGCAATATTTAGTAAAAGAAATCAATGGCTTAGATCAAGAACGTTTTTGTGCGGAAGTGTGGTTAAATGAGCAGAAATTAGGAGTGGGAACAGGCAGAAGCAAAAAAGCGGCGGAACAGGCGGCGGCTAAATCGGCTTTTCTAGAAGTGGTTAAAGGCTAAATGCGGGCATTTTTGCCTAACGAACGAATTGCCAGAGGCGAATTTTAAAATCATAATTACCACTAGCCAAATACTGCCCATCGGGACTAAAAGCTAGGGATTCCACCCAGTCGGAATTATTATCAAACCAAGCTAACTGTTTACCCGTCGTCACATCCCATAAACGCACCCCGTCATTACTAGCACTAGCGAGAATTTGTCCGTTAGGATGGAGTGCCAGGGAGCGAATTCGGGCTGTATGACCGATGAGAGTAAATAATAACTTATTATTGCTCGTATCCCAGATTTTAATCGTGCGGTCTAAACTACCCGTAATTAAATTTTTGCCGTCGGGAGTGTATAAAAGCTTGCTAACCGCTTGGGGATGGGCGGAAAATTTCGACAAAAATTTGCCCTCGCGGATGTCCCAAAAATTTACCTCACCGTTTTCATGACCACTGGCAAGGGTGACACCATCGGATTTCATCCCTAGGGAATAAACAAAATTACCCACCCAATTTAAACGATAGAGGGGACGGCGGGGGGGTTGCACTGTCCAGAGGCGAATTCCTTCCAAACCACCACTAATTAAGGTTTTACCATCGGGAGTAACGGTGAGGGCGAGGACCGTATTACCGTGTTCGAGGGCAATTCCTAAATACTTGCCTTCCACCAGATTCCAAAAATTAATCGAACCATCTAAACCGCTACTAACTAATAATCTTTCGTTGGGACTAATGGCTAAAGCTTTGACGCTGGTTCTTTGGGCGCGAGTTTGGGAAACTTTTTGCCCCGTTTTTACGGACCAAATTCTCAGGAGAGGATCCGTATCACTACCACCAGCGAGAACCAATTGGTTATCGGGGCTGAAAATCACAGCATTAGGGGTGGATTGTTGCCCTTCTAAGGTTTTAGCGAGGGTAAGTCTGCCTAAACCTTCTACTAGGATAGTTTCTGGGGTTTTTTGGCCACTTTCAGCTGCGGGTTTAGGGGGTGCAATGGGACTTTGGGCCTGACTAAGCTGATGTTCTCCGATTGTCAGCGTGGTTAAGACAGTGACCACAATTGCCCCGACAAGTTTCTCCCCACCTATAAATCGGAATTTCATAAATTTAGTTGAATATTAACGGTGCTATAGATTCTAGCCTTTGAGGGGATTGACTGCCAAGCAAGGTCAGATTTTTGAGCTAAGAAGGTCGATTTTTTTCGTTTTTCAGGGTTGGTAAAGCTACTTGACCCGATTGGGGCGGTAAATAGTATCTTGCCGCTTCTTCTTGGTTGATTTGCTGGCTTTTTTGGCTCTGTTGCCACCTGGCGAAGATAGCGATCGCCATAATCGTTGCCCCTAAAGATAGCAGTGTCCATCTTTGTCCTAGAACCCCGATGATGACATCTACTGCCGCTGCGGTAAAGATAAAGCTAGTTATTGGTTCTTGACGGTAAGCTTTCTTGAGAAAACGCGGCCAGAGGAGATTACTCATTTTATCTATTATTTCTACGGTTTCGATAATTCCAGC
>NZ_JASJFG010000842.1:0-8605 GCF_030065375.1 Microcystis sp. M49636_WE2
AGGACTAGGGGGGGCCACTCCTAAAAACCACTCTTGTCCCCCCAAAGAACCAAGACATTGGGTACATTGACTATGACGAGTAATTCGCTTAAATTTACGTCCGCGAGTCTGTAAACGCATAATATAAAAACGTGGCACACCGTTTTTTAAATGCAGTTGTGCATCGCTTTCATCAAACAGTTTCCCGTCATGGCTAGGGGTTATTAATTGACCGTAGGGACGGAAACTCTCGGCTGTAATTAGTTGCGCTGACAGGGGACGAACGGTAATCGAATTACTCATAAAAATTACTGCTGACTAACAGTTATAGCTGTACCATCTCGGAGAGAAAGAATATTATTAATAGCAATTCTTTCCCCGGCATTTACTCCAGAAATAACCTGATAAGCTTGCCCTTGAATTGTGCCGACTTGAATTGGTTTTTGTCTGACCACTAAACGCTCCTTGGCATTTTCTTGACCTTCTTTAGCCTTTTCTTTTTCCGCCACAAAAACAAAATTTTGCGCTCCGATGCTAGTCACTGCCGTGGTGGGAACTAATACCCCCGGTTTTTGATCCCAAATTAACCGCGTCCGCACATATTGGTTATTGCGAAGACTGCCATCATTAGTAAAGGCAAATTTCACTAAAACCGATTGGGTAGCTTGGGAAACGGTGGGGGAAATAAAAGTTACTTGACCGCGAACCCCGGCGCTGCCATCGGGATTAATAATTTCTACAGGCAACCCGACGCGCAGACGCGGTTGTAATTCCACGGGAATCTGCACATTTAGTTCCAAAGTTTTATTGTTAGTCAACGAGGTTAATTCTTCACCCAGGGAGATAATATCGCCGACTTTTCTTTGATTAAAATCGCCGACAAAACCATCAATCGGGGCGGTAATGGTGTTAAAAACTAAATTCTGACGCGTCGCCCCTAATTGCCCCTCGGCGCTGGCTACTGCCGCTTGACGACTGTTCACTGTTGCCGCCGCCGCCGCCACCTGTTGCCGTGAGGCTAATTCGTTTTGAATGGCGATATTTAATGCTTCTTTGTTTGCCTGTAGGGTAGCTCTAGCCGCCGTCACCTGTTGACGGGCCGCATCACGATTTTTAGACCGGGCCTCTACTTCCGCCCTGGCGGCCTGAATGTCGCGGCGGCGATCATCTAAGTCCTGTTGGGGCTGTGCGCCTTGTTTAACCAGAAATTCGGCTCTTGTTAGGTTTTTTTCCGCTAAATCTAAATTAGCTCTCGCTCTCTGTAAATCGGCTTCGGCGGCGCTCAAGGTGGCGATCTGACTTTTAACATTGGCTTCGGCATTGGCCACATTTGCCCGATTCTGGGCAATTTGGGCTTTATTTGCCCTCGCTTGTGCTTGTCTTTGCCTTAAATCCGCCTCAGAAGCATTGAGGTTCGCTTTGGCCGAATTTACCTGGCCGATACTGGCGTTTACCTGTTGCTGTTGTTGTTCGGGATCCAATTCGGCGATTTTTTGTCCCTGAGTTACCTGATCGCCAGATTTAACGAAAATAGACCGAATTCGACCGGTAATCTGAGGGGAGACGCTAACACGCTCTTGGGCGATCAAAGTACCCACAAATTCGCTACTTTGCACTAATTTGTCGGTGCCGAGGGTTTGCAGTTTGACGGGAACAGCCGCCGGTCCAGTGGCCTGGGGGGTTTGGGGGGCGCAACCAGCGACAATTAGGGAAACGGCGATCGACGAACCGATCGCTCTCGATACGTTAACGGATCGTTTAATCATTGTTAAATTTACGGGTTTTTAGCGGAAAAAGTGCTAGGAAATCGGAAAAGGAAGAGGAAGATGAGGAGAGAAGCTTTTCCTTAAATTTTATTCTACAGAATTGATCGCGTGATCACTGTTTGCTTTGCCCTAAGCTAACAATATTACAGGTAACTAATCTTTGGGCGAGGGTGGTGTATTCTAGGCGACCACCGGCGATCTGATATTCGTCCCGGGGCGCCGGCAGATGACCGACGGGAGCATTGAGGGTATAGTTAAGATTTTCTTTAAAAATAATCCAATCACCACCTTTACGCCAACCGATGCGATCGCCAAAAGTTTGAAAATTTTCGATCGCCACTAAGCGCCCCGGTCGATTACCCGTCTCGATAAAAATGCGAAATTGGGTACTGAAACTAAAACGACCCCCGGAAGCTTCTTTCCAGAGTTGATCCATCTTTTGCAGATCCCAACAGGCCAATTTTTGCAGGTCTTCCATGGTAAACCAGCCCTGTAATTCCCGTCCGGTTGCTTTCAGGATTAAATTACGGGTTTCATCGTTAGCTTGTCGCCAATTTTGTTGAGCGAGGAAATTTTGCAGGCGAGTGTAATTAATGCCCGTGGTCGGTGATACCATTTCCCCAGAGGTGGCAGTCTGGGCAACGATCGCCGGCAAGGGATTGAGAAATAAAGCGATCGCGAGAGTGACCTGACACAAGGAAAAATTAATTCTCATAAACCCTATTTATTAACTTGATGCAAAGAAATCCTACAATAGCATAGACGAAATTTGCCGTTTTTACCGCCTCCTCAACTCCTATGGCTTTCACTTGGATCCGACATCACATTTTGGGATTGCAAGACTGGCAACCGGAAGAATACCAAACCCTGCTACAAACGGCCTCTAGTTTTCGTGAAGTTCTTTCCCGACGCACCAAGAAAGTGCCGGCCCTACAGGGACAAGTGGTGACGAATCTTTTTTTTGAACCTTCCACCCGCACCCGTAGTAGTTTTGAACTAGCGGCGAAACGTCTTTCGGCCGATGTTCTCAATTTTGCCCCGGGTAGTTCCAGTTTGACTAAGGGGGAAACGATTCTCGATACCGCTTTAACCTATGTGGCCATGGGTACGGATATCTTTGTCATCCGACATCAACAGTCGGGGGTTCCCGATTTAATTGCCGCAGAAATGGATCGTTTACAGTCGGGGGTCAGTATTCTTAATGCTGGGGACGGTCAACACGAACACCCCTCCCAGGGACTTTTAGACCTGTTTACGATCTGTTGTCTGTTAGATCAGGAAAATCCCCGTTTAGAACTGTTAGAGGGTAAAAAAATCGCTATTGTCGGGGATATACTCCATTCTCGTGTCGCTCGTTCCAATATCTGGAGTTTAACCACGGCTGGGGCGGAAGTACATTTGTCCGCACCCCCTACCCTGCTGCCGAAATATTTTGGGGAATTGTGCGATCGCCTATTTCTCCACTGGGATTTAGAACCAGCTTTAGAAAAGGCCGATTTTGTGATGACCCTGCGACTGCAAAAAGAACGCATGACTGCCAATCTTTTGCCCAGTTTACGCGAATATCATCAAAGTTTTGGCATTACTCGTCCTCGTTTGCAATCCTGTCAACCGGGGGTGAAGGTACTTCATCCGGGTCCTGTGAATCGGGGAGTGGAAATTAGTTCCGATTTAATGGATGATCCCGATTTTAGTCTGATTTCCCAACAAGTTACCAGTGGTGTCGCTGTCAGAATGGCTTTATTATACCTCATTGGTAATCTTCGCGGCGACCGGTAAAAGCTTCTCAGGGATTTGCTCTTTTAGTCTGGTTTCATTGAAACAATCCTAAAGTTTCTATCAAGGTAAATATCATACTTTCTTCCTCCCTCACACACAGCATCTTCTGCTTCAAACTGGTTAGTCTCAACATCAAATTTCATCGCTTTAGGATTTCTACAGCCCTGTTTTAGCAAAGCATCGGTCAACCGTGATTTTTCTTCTGCGGTCAAAGCCCGGTAATCACTACTATTAGCTTGACCCCCATAGATTGACATTCCTATAATGCTAAGAGATAGTAAGCTTATGATCGATTTGGTCTTCATTTTTTCAACTTCCTGAATACAATAAAAACATCATTCTAAGAGTTTTAATCCCTAAGTTTTCGCTAATTAGTTCGGCACGATTACCGGTTAACTTTATGTTAGGAAAAGCATACCTATTTTGCAATAAGTATAAATACTCAAGCTACCCAGAGGGCTTTTCTAGGAACTGCGACCGATACCGGATTCCGTTCTCTTTAAACTATCCCTTTTTTGCCTCTTCCAGGTCATGATAATGCTGATAAGCGCCGATTTCGGGGTTAAAAGGGGCGATTTCTTCATTTACAGTTAATCCCAAACCTTCTAACATTGCTTGTAGGACAGAATCGGGGGCCAGACGGAGATAATCAGGATTAATTTCTAGGGCTACATGACGATTACCGAGGTGATAGGCTGCTTTGAGGAGTAAATCGGTTGAAGGGGCGGTAATAGTGATAACTGGTTCGGGTTTAGCGATAATTTGAATAATTTCGCCGTTTTCTCCCCGCAGGAAATCGCGATCCTGTAGAATGGTGCCGCGGGGTAAACGAAAACAGAGGGAAAAACCTTCGGGACTGTCGAGACGATAACGGCTGCGGGTGCGTTCTTCGGCCGTAAGTAGGAGGCTAAAAACCACCGTTTCTGGGGGAGGTGGACTAGCGGTATGACGGGGGGGTAAGCGCTCGGTAAAAGTTAACATGGTAGTGGTCAATGGGAAAAAATATTCTTAATTGTAGCCCTGACTCCAGCTTGACCGGAAAAACTGAGGAACTTTTTCTATTTATTCTCCCGTTGCAGACGAATCATCTCATTTTGCACCCGTCGTCTCAAGTTATCATCGCTGCGAATCCGGTTAGTAATGGCGTTAAACTGAGCGGCAGTCAGACCACTATCTTGGACAATCTTTTTTGAGTTATTACAATAATCTACGGCAATTCTTTGGGCATTAGCTGGAAGATTATTAAAGCTTTCCCGTTGGTTACAGGTAATTGCCGGGGGACTTTTCCCTAAAATTTGCGAAATTGCCTGATAAGCTTGTTTTCTTTGGGTTTCGATCAACAAAACTGCGGTTGCATAACGTTTAATTTGGTCAGCAGTAAAATCTTGAGTATAAGCGGAAGACCGGAAACTAACTATCTCCGTAGTCCAAGAAAATTCGGGGATCAGACCGCCAAGAATGGCGATTACTGCCAAAAAAGTCACGATAAAAGAACGTCTTAAGCTTTGACCTAGATCGGCTAGGGGATAGCAGTAAATCACCATGCGAGTTTGTCGCTGAATAGATAATGATAGCAAACTTTCCAGTTAAATCCTGCTTTTTTGAATATTTTTAACGATCATAAGTTCCAATTCTAGCGAATATCTCCTGGGACTGAACCTTAATTTTTGGGCAGAAATTGCTTTGGTAAACTTTTTTAACGTTTTTGGGGGCAAAATTAGTCAAAAATCTTGGAGAGAACCAATGAACGATTTTTGGGAAGTTAGGATGCCTATCGCTTTTAGAGAATATTTATCGGCAATTTCGCCATCTAATCTCTTTTTATTAGCTTATATCGCTGTAAATCTCTCGCTTGTTCCCTTTTTTCTCTCCCCTGGCGGGGAATTGGGGGGAAATCTAGATAAATTAAAGGTTTCAGCGATTCCGATCGAGACAATTCCCGCTTAGAATAATGCAGTGGAATATATAGCCAATGAGGATTTGAGGCATTATTTAGTGATCTCGATCCTGGCGAGTCCTCAACAGGGGAACCATAATAAACTACTGACAACCACCCTAAACTCAGAAAAACCGCAAAAAAAGGAGTTAGCGCATGAATAAAGGTGAATTAATCGATCAAATCGCTCTCAAAGCCTCTGTGACCAAAAAACAAGCAGATGCTGTTCTCACTGCCGCCATCGAAACCATTATCGAAGCGGTTTCTGAGGGGGACAAAGTAACCCTAGTAGGATTCGGTTCCTTCGAGGCCCGGGAACGTCAGGCCAGGGAGGGACGCAACCCGAAAACCGGCGATAAGATGGAGATTCCGGCCACTCGCGTCCCGGCTTTCTCGGCGGGTAAACTGTTTAAAGACAGAGTGGCCCCGCATAAGGAATAATTACTGTTGAGTTTCGTTCTCGCGTAGCGAGCGCAAAGCGTTCGCTGTAAGTCTTTTGCTTAGACCTAAACATGGTGGTAATCTTGACTGGGCGGCCGCCATTGCCGGCTGTCCGGTTTCCTCTATTCTCGATTTTTCTGCCAGTATCAACCCCCTCGGTCCGCCAGAAAGCGCCCTAACCGCTATTAAAAGCCATTTAACCAGTCTGACTCGTTATCCTGACCCAGGGTATTGGCAGTTGCGCTCTGCCCTCGGCCAATGGCACAATATAGGGCCAGATTGGATTCTCCCCGGCAATGGTGCGGCTGAGTTATTAACCTGGGCCGGTCGGGAATTGGCCTCATTTGATAGTGTTTATGTACTAACACCCGCTTTTAACGATTACGAACGGGCCTTAAAAAGTTTTGGTGGAAAAATCTGCCAACATTCCCTAGATTTAACCAGTTTAAAGCCGGTTAATCCCGAAAAACAAGGCTTATTACTCAATAATCCCCACAATCCCACGGGGAAACTCTGGACGGTGGCGGCCATTCGTCCCTATCTATCGCAATTTGGTTTGGTGGTAGTGGATGAGGCTTTTATGGATTTTTTACCCCCGCCACAACAGGAGAGTTTAATATCTCTCTTGCCGGAATATCCCAATCTCGTGATTTTGCGTTCCCTAACTAAATTTTACAGTCTCCCCGGTTTACGTCTAGGATATGTCCTCGCCCATCCCGATCGCCTGTTACAATGGCAAAAATGGCGCGATCCTTGGTCGGTGAATAATTTGGCTGTGGTTGCCGCTATTGCGGGAATTGAAGATAGGGATTTTCAAAAACAAACTTGGGACTGGTTAACGGCGGCCCGCGAGGATTTATGGCAGGGATTAGCTAATTTTCCGCAATTACAGCCCCAAACCAGTGCCGCTAACTTCCTCTTAGTACAATCTCAATCTTCCTGTTTACCCCTACAGGAAGCTTTATTAAAATATCATCGAATTTTCATCCGCGATTGTCTCAGTTTCCCCGAATTGGGTAGCAATTATTTTCGGGTAGCTGTCCGTTTACCGGCAGAAAATCAACGATTATTATCGGCTTTAGAGAGTGTTTTAGCTGCGTCTGATATTAACCACAAAAAAGCTCCCGCCAACTAGACGGGAGCCTCTACCATCGAACTAAGGGAAATTAGTCGAGGTCGGGCATTGCCAATGCGGGTTCAGTCTCGCGGTCAATTCCTTTCTCGAAACCGGCGGCGGCGGCGCGAGCGCGTCCAGCGTGCCAGAGGTGTCCAATCAGGAAGAAGAAAGCGAGGGTGAAGTGAGAGGTAGCCAACCAAGCGCGAGGAGACACATAGTTAAACGAGTTAACGTCAGTGATAACCCCACCCACAGAGTTCAAGGAACCTAAAGGAGCGTGGGTCATGTATTCAGCCGCGCGGCGGACTTGCCAGGGTTGTACGTCATTTCTGATTTTGTCGAGGTCTAAACCGTTAGGACCGCGGAGGGGTTCTAACCAGGGACCGCGGAAATCCCAGAAACGCATGGTTTCACCACCGAAGATGATTTCGCCAGTGGGAGAGCGCATCAGGTATTTACCTAGACCGGTAGGGCCTTGGGCAGAAGCGACGTTAGCGCCTAAGCGTTGGTCACGGACCAAGAAGGTGAAAGCTTGAGCTTGAGAAGCTTCCATACCGGTCGGACCGTAGAATTCACTGGGATAGGCGGTGTTGTTAAACCAAACGTAAACGGCGGCGATAAAGCCCATCATGGAAAGAGCGCCCAAGCTGTAGGACAGATAGGCTTCTCCAGACCAGATGAAAGCGCGACGCGCCCAAGCAAAGGGTTTGGTGAGAATGTGCCAGATACCGCCACCGATACAGATTAAGCCAATCCAGATGTGACCGCCGATGATATCTTCCATGTTGTTGACGCTGATAATCCAGCCTTCGCCACCGAAGGGAGCTTTGGTCAGATAACCAAAGATAACTGCGGGGTTGAGGGTAGGATTGGTGATGATGCGGACATCACCGCCACCGGGGGCCCAGGTATCATAGACACCGCCAAAGAACATGGCTTTAAATACCAACAACAGCGCACCACAACCCAAGAGAATCAGGTGATAACCGATGATGTTGGTCATTTGGTTTTTATCTTTCCAGTCGTAACCGAAGAAATTAGAGTATTCCTCTAGGGTTTCCGGTCCGCGGATAGCGTGGTAGATACCACCAAAACCGAGTACAGCCGAAGAAATTAAGTGCAGAACACCAGCGACGAAGTAGGGGAAGGTATCGACTACTTCACCACCAGGACCGACCCCAAAACCGAGGGTAGCTAAGTGGGGAAGCAGGATTAAACCCTGTTCGTACATCGGTTTTTCGGGGATAAAGTGGGCGGTTTCAAACAGGGTCATCGCCCCGGCCCAGAAAACGATTAAACCAGCGTGAGCGACGTGAGCGCCGAGCAGTTTACCGGAGAGGTTGATAAGACGAGCGTTACCAGACCACCAAGCGAAGCCGGTGGAACTTTGGTCACGACCACTAGCGGTAGGGATATTAGAGAGCGTTACCACGCGGGAGAACCTCCTCAGGGAAGATAAAGTTTTCGTGGGGTTGGTCTTGGGGAGCCATCCAAGCTCTCAGACCTTCGTTAAGCAGAATATTTTTAGTGTAGAAGGTTTCAAATTCCGGGTCTTCCGCCGCTCTCAATTCCTGAGAAACGAAGTCA
>NZ_JASJFG010000353.1:0-2139 GCF_030065375.1 Microcystis sp. M49636_WE2
AGCAGTCTGAACATAACGATAGGTGGCACTGGCTCCCTTATCATGAAAATGTACAGCTAAAACTGCCCCATCTCCGTCAAACCAATGACCAACTTTTTGCTTACCTCTTTCTAATCTCCCCGGACCATTGCGATAGAGACTCCCCCGCAATCCCTCGGGAATTTTCCCCGATAATAAGGTTAATTGCGTTTCAGAAAATTCCACTGCTGGTTTTTCTAAAGATTTTGCCCAAGCTTTCATAGATTTGTTCTTTTTACTGATTACATAGTTAAGTATAGCCCTAGGCTAGGTTCAATGACGATAACTTAGGCAGTTAACCAGTTAGTTAGTATTCGTCACAACCCATCAATTATGTCATTATAAAGTATCGGGATCAATTCCCAGAGAACGGATATATTCAGCTAAACGTTCAGCTTTAAGACGCTCTTGTTCTAACCGTTGAGATAACTCGATAGAAGTCAAAAATTTCTGACCATCTAAACCATAAATTTCTAACTCATCTCCTCTCAATTCAAATCTGATCTTTAACCGAGGACTAATCCATCCCTTAATCTCAGGTATAGAACTTAATAGTCCTTCCTGTCTCCACCATCCCTGAAAATTATGAGAATCCGGATCATAGAGATAGTATTCTTCCACTCCATAACGTTGATAAAAGAGTAGTTTTCGCTCCATTTCTTCTAAACTATTAGAGGGGGAGAGAATTTCAAAAACCACTTGAGGAGCGATGTTATCTTCTTGCCATTGTTTATAGGAACCCCGTCTTCCTTTCGGACGACCAAATACTACCATAACATCGGGAGCAACTGGTCCAGTAATTTTCTTATCTTGGACAGGATACCAGAGCAGATCTCCAGCAATAAAAACGTTAGGAGAATTAGCAAAGAGAATCTCAAGATTTTCTTTGATTTTAACGATCCATTCATATTGTTCGGTATTATCGGCCATGGGTTTACCGTCACTATCGGGGTATTCAATATCTGGATCAATAGCTGGTGTAAAGGTCATAATTTCTGATCTGAGGTTATTTGTCTGAAAATTAAATTCTAGCAGTGAGGTTATCTTTCCCCTGTAGTCCCAAAATAACATCGCCAATAACGTTGATCAAAATGTTTGTGTACTTTTGTTAAAAAGAAAAAGTTTTCTTGACAAAAAGAACAACTTGTGATGCAGGATAAATCTCTAACTTGGCAAAAATTCCCCGCACTAGAAGCTGATCGAAGATAGCGATCGAGGGTTATAATCGAGCCATTACCCCGCGCTCCCAGTCGGGAAGATAAATCTTTGACATCCTCACCGCCGTAAACGGACGGCGATTCCCAAACCTCACGATTTGAGTTTCTGCTTGGGGTCCCGAAGGATTTTTCGCACCTGCCGCCCCAGATTTACTCTGTTCTGGTCATCAGGTCGCTCTACAGACTGACACCGCAAGCCCTGCGGCCAAAATATTTTTACTAGCGTTAACATCTCGGTCATGGTGAGTCCCACAGTCTGGACAATCCCACTCTCGAATATTTAACGGCATTTTCTCAGCAATATGCCCACAATTACTACATCTTTTAGAACTAGGAAACCATCTATCTATTTCGATGTAATTTCTGCCGTACCAACGGCATTTATAGGCTAATTGTCGAGTGATTTCTCCCCATCTTACATCAGATATTGCCTGAGATAATTTCGGGTTTTTGACCAGATTCTTGACGGCTAAATTCTCAACCACAATCGTTTGGTTTTCACGAACTAATTGATTGGTTAGCTTGTGTAAATGGTCTTTTCTGTTATCAGTAATTTGAGCGTGAATCCTTGCTACTTTGATTCTCGCTTTTTCTCGATTTTTTGACCCTTTCTGTTTTCTAGAAAGATTTTTTTGTGCTTTTCGCAGTCTCCGATAATGCTTTTTAAAATGCTTAGGATTAGATACTTTATCGCCATTGCTGGTAATCACAAGGCTACTAATTCCTAAGTCAATTCCAATGGCTTTATCTGTTACTGGTAAAGGCTTAATCGTTGGGTCATCAAATCTTATTGAGATATGCCAGCGTCCAGAAGGATGTAATCTGACTGTTACTGTGCTTGGTTCACAGCTTTCTGGGATTTGTCTTGACCATCGAATAGGTAAAGGTTCTGTGCATTTAGCTA
>NZ_JASJFG010000881.1:0-7376 GCF_030065375.1 Microcystis sp. M49636_WE2
GCAAAATCGTTTCAAAATGAGAATTGCTGCCACTATCTCACCTGCATCGGTCTAACACCCCCTTAATAAGACTTATAGCAGAGAACGAGTTAGTTAGGACAACCTAAATCGCTAAAATTCAGTTCTGGCAAGGATTTTCCTTCTTCCTTCTGCCCGCTGCTATAATAGCGCACTGTGCGGTTTAATCACCTCAATCAGGAGTCAGGAGACGATGCCAAATCAGATTATACTTCATCTTTATGAGAAACGCTGTAAGCTGTAATAATTAAGAGGCATCTTAAAAAAAGTCAGAAACCCTTCTGTTCCCTGTTCCGGAGTTCTCTTGTCTCTAAAGTTATAGTCATTTCAATTAAGATTGAGAATATCAATGCTAGAGTTAATAAGGGTTTAACTGGTCTAGAGTGTATCAGACTTATCTGAAATGACTATAACTTTATTTTTAACTAGGTACTTAGAATGAAAAATGAAATATTAAATCTAGAATTTTCTCCCGATGTTCTTGCCGCTTTAAAAATAGGAATTGATGAACTCGGTCAAGAAATTAAACTTCTGGCCGCTATTTATTATTTTCAAGAAAAGCGACTTTCTTTAGGAAAAGCGGCGGAATTAGCGAGAATTAATCGCCTAGAATTTATGGATATTTTGTCTAAAAAAGGGATTGTATTGTTTGATTATGACGAATCGGCGTTAGCGGTTGAATTAAAGGGAATAGAAAAACTGGAGCCTGATGATTGTAAGTAACGCTACTCCCCTCATCGCTTTTGCGCGAATTGGTCAACTCGGTCTTTTACAAGAAATAGTTAAAAGCATCATTATTCCTAAGGCGGTAGCTCTTGAAATCAGCACTTACGATCAAGACAAAACTGGCTCGATCGATCTATTACGAGAACAGTGGATTTCTGTCCGAGAAATCGCCTCTCAACAGCAGGTTTCCTTACTATTACCGACTCTAGATCGAGGAGAATCAGAAGTCATCGTCCTTGCACTAGAACAAAAAGCCCCTTTAGTGCTTATCTATGAATTAGCTGCTCGTCAGGTGTGTAAATCTCTCAATATTCCAATTACAGGTTCGATCGGTATTTTAATTAAAGCAAAACAGTTGGGAAAGATCGCTGCAGTCAAACCTTACATAGAAACGATGCAACAACAAGGCATATACTACAGCCAGAAATTTATCGATCTTGTTTTACAAACAGTAGCAGAAGGATAGGGGAGAGTATTGTTCACTTTCGGGATCAGCCGAAACCCTTGTTTTTTGCGATCCCTTGCCCGTCACCATGAGTTAATAATAACTGCCAGATTTGCGATGATGGATGGCGGTTAAACCTTGGTGTAAAACCCTGCCTTTTTCTGCGATCGCATAAATCAACCAATGATCACCGCACTCCATTCGTTGTTCCACCCGACATTCCAGATAAGCGAGCGCTTCGGCCAGAATCGGCCCACCGTTCTCAGCTTTAGTGGTTTCGATATTAGCGAAACGATCTTCTCCTGGAGTAAAAGGTTTAAGAAAATGCTTCATTAAAGCTATATGTTGTCCTTCTTGGAGGATATTAAGGACAAAAGGCGTACCGCTATAAAGCAGAGACTCGATCGCTCGTTCTTTCGCCACGGCAATAGTCAATCCGGGGGGGGTAAACGTCGCTTGCGACACCCAAGAGGCTAACATGGCGCCGCGCAATTCTCCCAATTCGCAGGTGACGATACAGAGAGAACCCACCAAACGGCCCAGCGCCTGCGATCGCCGATCGCTTTGGGATTGGTTAACATTAGTTTTCGGTTGTCTGCTTTTGCGAGCTTTTTTGACTGCTTGAGCGAAATCGGTTCCCGCTTCCTCACAGGTCTTTAAAATTGCCTCCGTGGGCTTAAATTTAACCCGAATTGGCTCAAAACCGAAGCGATAACCGCCATCCCGGAATTTACCTTCCAAAAGATCGATCGCTTCCCCACTCCAACCGTAGGAGCCAAAAACCCCCACCAGCTTGCTTTTATCGCCATTTGCTAGGGTAATCCCCAAGGCGGTTTGGATGGGAGTCGGTGCGTGTCCTCCCAAAGTGGGGGAACCAAAGATAAAACCGACACTTTTTTCGATCGCCGTTTTGATCTCGTCCGGTTCAGCGAACTCGGCATTAATCGCCGTCACTGCTACTCCCGCTTTCGTGATCCCCATGGCGATCGCTTGAGCAAGGGTGGCGGTGTTGCCGTAGGCACTGGCATAAATCAGGGTGATTGTCAACTCTTGATACTTTTGTACTGCTAACCATTGTTGATAGGAAAGGGTCAATTCGTGCATCGCGTAACGCACCAGAGGACCGTGACCAACAGCATAAAATAAGGGCGATTTAGCGGCTAATTTCTCCAAAGCGTTGCTAATTTGGCTGGCATAGGGAGCCATGAGACAATCGAAATAATAACGCCGATCTTCGTTATAAACGCTCCAACCCTCATCAAAAATTTGGTCGCCACAAACGTGCGCTCCGAATAATTTATCGGTGTAGAGAATATCGGTTTTGCTGTCGTAGGTACAGAGTTGATCGGGAAATCTGGGGTTAGGAGTGGGGATAAATTCTAATTGATGGTTTGCCCCTAAATTTAATATTTCTTCCCCCTTGACAACCAACAGATTTAATGCTTCGGTTTCGAGAATTTTTTTCAGGGAAATTGCCCCCGGATTAGAACAAACAAAAGTGACTTGAGGAGCGATTTCTAAAAGTGCCTTGAGGGTGACGGCACGATTGGGGTTAACGTGACCGAGGATAATATAATCAATAGTTTTCGGATCGATTCTTTTAGTTAAAGCCTCTAAAAATATAGCCGAGAATGATTCCCCCGGTGGATCAAAAAGAGCGACCTTTTCACCTTTAATCAGATAACTATTGGCGGTGGTTCCCTTTTGTAATCCGTATTCGATCTCGAATTTTAACCGGTCCCAAGTGCGGGAACGAAAGACAAAAGTATCGACGGCGATCGGTGCTACTTGTACATCTCTCGGTTTGACAATTGCATTATTCATAATTTTAGTTACCAGTTATCAGTTAAGTAGTCAATTAGTTAAGCGGCAACTTGAGGCTGTGATCATTTTTTACTAGGCAAGTTTGGCATCAAAGTCAACACTTGATTTTTGACTAAATACAGCCTTTTATCGCTAGGGACGAGTGGGGAAATTTATAGGTTATCTTGCCAGCAGGAAGGACATCAATATCTACAGTACACTATCTCTGGGAAGAAACCTAGCTTCTAGCAATTGGCTCGCGGGTAACGATACTCCTCTGGGGGGATTTGCCAGTCTATTGAGAAATTCTAAAGGGAAGGTGATCCCCAGAAGGGAAGTGCTAGTCTGAGGGAAACCCTGCTCTTTCCCTATCAGGCAAAGTTTTTATGAGCTATCAGCACTCGTCTTTTGACTGCACTAGCGCCAATTTTGAGAAAGCCGCTTTGACTCATTTTCGCGCTCTTGTGGCTTTTTTACCAGATAATTGCCGTGTTTACCGGCAAACTTGGGAATTTTCTACGGTTCTCTGTCTCGATTTTCTAGCCTGTTTGCAGGGACTAGCAATCACCCGTCAAAATTTCGCCCATCTAGTTAATGTGACACAAGAACTGGGTTTAGGTCAAGCAATTATTTTGAAAGTAGGCAATAAAATCGTTGAGTGGCATCGTTTAACAGTCTAGAAAAAAATCGGCTCTCTGTATTCTTTGTGTCTCTGTGGTTTATCTTTAACGCTTATAACTACCTCTTACCTCTTGCCTCTGGGTGCATCTCATTTTTGCACTCTCAAAAATTAATTATGCAAGAACTCTATAGTAGGGTTGATTCATGAATCAACCCTACCCAAACCCTGGAGCGCATTAGTTTTTCGGTGGGATGCTTACAGGCAGCTGCTGATATGTCTGTAATAATTTAAGGGTCACTGATAATTGCTGATTGTCGGTATTTTTGCAAATGTGAGATGCACCCATTGCCTCTTGCCTATCCTAACCAAGAAGTTAATTTTATCCTATCTAGAACTGTTTGAGTTGAGAACAGGCCCCGATAATTTGACCAAGGCTAATACCACCATCATTAGTGGGAACAGTTTGCTGCCAGTAGGGTTGAAATCCCGAAGCTTGTAGGCGATTAATTGTTCTTTCCGTCAGATAACGATTTTGAAAACAGCCTCCCGTCAGGAGAATTTTTTCTCTACCTATTTTCTGAGCAATTTCTACAATAATCTCATATAAACTATTATGAAATTTAGCGGCAATTATGCCGATTTGTACTTGTTTTTCTAAATCCTCAACAACTCCTAAAATTATCTGATTCCAATCAATAACTATGGGGGAGTCGGCGGATAAAGAAAAATGATAATATTCTTCGGTTTTAATGCCTTCAAGAGCAAATTCTAACTGCATTGCTGCCTGTCCCTCAAAACTTAATTGATAACATAAACCTAGAATCGCCGCCACACCATCAAACAAACGCCCGACACTAGAAGTTAAAGGACAATTAATTTTTTTTGTTAACATTTGCCTAAAAATCGACCATTCCTGTTCACTAAAAGCTGATTTTATCCTATCAGTATTTTCCATAACTTCTAGTAATCCTAAAGCCACTCGTCTGGGTTCTTTAACTGCTTTTTCTCCTCCCAGTAATGGCCAGGGTTTAAAATGGGCGACTCGCTGCCAAGAATCGGCAGCAATATGGATAAATTCTCCCCCCCAAATTGTGCCGTCTAAACCGTATCCTGTTCCATCCCAAGCAACCCCTAAAACTGGAGGTTGTAGCTGATGTTCTGCCATGCAGGATAAAACGTGAGCGTAATGGTGTTGAATGGGAATAACGGGCAAATTTAAGCTATAAGCGTACTTGGTTGCTAGATATTCAGGATGAGCATCACAGGCAATAACTTCGGGTGCAAACTCGTATAATTTTTTTAAACTATCGAGGATATTTTCAAAATGATTGACGGCATTAACTGTATCTAAATCGCCTATATGTTGACTGATAAAAACTTGATTTTTTTGGTAGATAGCCACGGTATTTTTAAAATAACTTCCCACGGCCAGAATCGGGGGAAAATCTCCCTCATTAACTTTAACGGGAAAGGGAGCATATCCCCGCGCTCGCCGCAAAATCATCGCTTTTCCCGCCATTTCCCTGATAATAGAGTCATCCACTGGTCGAAGGATGGGACGATTATGAACTAGAAATAAATCGGCAATTTTTCCTAATTTTTCTAAAGCTTCTTTTTCCTCAATACAGATAGGTTCATCGGCTAGATTACCACTGGTTGCTACAATAGGAAAGCCCAATTCTGCTAATAAAAGATGATGTAGGGGAGTATAGGGTAACATGACTCCTAGATAGGGATTACCCGGAGAAACGGCAGCATAAATATCATTTTTTCGCTGTTTAATCAGGACAATTGCTGCTGCAGGAGACTGCAATAATTGCGATTCTAAAGAAGATACATAACCATGTTTTTTCACTAACTCAAGATTAGGATACATCACGGCAAAAGGCTTATCCGGTCGCTGTTTACGTTGTCGCAATTTTTGCACTGCTTCCGTATTTCTTGCATCGACAACTAGGTGAAATCCTCCTAATCCTTTTATCGCCATAATTTTTCCCTGTTCAATTGCTCTAGCAGTGGCGATTAAAGCTTGATCTTTTTCCGCTAATACAGAGCCTTGACTATCTAAAAGACTAATTTGGGGTCCGCAACGAGGACAGGCATTCGGTTGGGCATGAAAACGGCGATCCAGAGGGTTTTCGTATTCCCTTTGACATTCGGGACACTGATTAAAACCCCTCATAGTTGTGGCACTGCGATCATAGGGTAAACTCTCGATGATACTGTAGCGAGGACCGCAGTTAGTGCAGTTAGTAAAAGGATAGCGATAACGACGATTATTAGGGTCAAAAATATCGGCTAAACAATCGGGACAAGTGGCTAAATCGGGCAGAACAATTGTATTCTTTTCACCGCCGCTGCTCCGGCGTATGCTAAAGTTTTGATAACCGACGGTATTTAACCATTGAGTCTCAATATTTTCAATTAGCGATTGAGGGGGTTTTTCTAAAGATAATCGATTCAAAAAAGTTTCTAGTTTGTCTCGATTGCCCTCGACTTCAATAAAAACTCCCGCTGCTGTATTATTAACCCAACCAGTTAGGTTTAATTCCGTTGCTAATCGATAAACAAAAGGACGAAAACCGACTCCTTGTACTGCTCCGCGCACAATTAAAGCTAATCGCTGCTCGGATTGAATGCTCTGATTATTCATAAATAATTTAACGGGGAAATCATCAAATCTATCCCTGATTACTTTTCCCGTTATACTAAACTTTCACTAATCACCCGACAGCATTCTTCCACACTGGCCCTTTTTTCCATAGCTATCACTAAAGCTTGATAGGCAGTCTGTTGTTTTTCTAAAAGAGTTTTTGCCTGTAATAAACTCCAGCGCTCTTTTTGGGCATAATTATTCTCAGGAACCCCCGCTAATTTTAAGGCCGATTGCAGATAAAATCGATCGCTTTCTCCCCCTGCCGCTTTACCATAAACTAAGGTTTCGGCAGCAATTCCCGCCATCCACACCGTAGAAATTCGCTCTAAAAAAGCAGGAAAATCGGTAAAGTTCTTGACTTTTTGCCCTAAATCTGCTAATTCAAATTGAACGCCGCCGACTCCCTCTTGGCCTTGACGAAAGGCTTCCCAAGCGGTCAAACTATAACTGGCGATCGGAATACCCAAAATATAAGCGGTGAGAAAATGTCCGGCTTCGTGGTAAATAACTCTTTGACGGTGTTTACTAGGAGAAAGAGCATCCAGTAGTAAAGTCACGCCCCGGTTATTAAAGGTGAGAGTATCAACGGTAACTAATCCCAAGAGGCTAAAAGTAGCCAAAGCGGGGACAAAAGGCGAAATAGACAGCAAAGGGGTGACAAATACGGAAAGAGTGATCGAAAAAACGGTAATCGCGATCAGATTTAAAGCTGTCTGTTCCATAAAAATTAATAAAAATATACAAATGCTTAATACTATGTTACATTGCCTAGTTTTATTTTCCCCGAATCAACCAACCAATTACCCCACCCACAAAAGCAGTCACAATCGATATACCGATCTGTTTCCAGTTTTTTACTTCCCCAATTTTTTCAGCTAAATCGGGAATTTTTCCCACGGATGCCTCGATGAGTTGCACTCTTGCATTTAAACCCGTGATTTTTGCGTCTAAAGTCCTGATTTCTCCCTTAATTTCCGTCTGTCCTATCTCTAGGACTTGAATTTCTCTTTTGATCTCTCCGACGCTATTCTCGATCGCTTTTTGTCCACTCTCCAAAGAGGTTAAACGAGTTTCGATCGCTTTTTGTCCATTCTCCAGAGAGGTTA
>NZ_JASJFG010000740.1:0-1559 GCF_030065375.1 Microcystis sp. M49636_WE2
AACCAGAAAGTTTTTGATCTAAGATTTGGCTAGTTAATTTAGGATCGGCTTTACCGCCGCTTTTTTTCATGACTTGACCGACAAAAAATCCCTTAAGATTGGTTTTACCCGCCCGGAATTTTTCTAACTCGCTTGGATGGGCGGCGATAATTTCCTCGATCAGTTTTTCGATGGCAGAAGTGTCAGAAATTTGTATTAATCCTTTCTTTTCCACCAGTGTTTTTGGTGAACCGCCCTGGGTGAGAAGTTCTGGTAAAATTTCCTTAGCAATTTTGCCACTAATTGTTCCCGTTTCAATCAGTTTAACTAATTCGGCTAAGTCTGACGCTTGCAGGGCGATTTCTGTGATCGTCAGCTTATTATTATTCAAATAAGCGGCGATATCTTGACTGATCCAGTTAGCGACTAATTTCGCATTTGCCCCCGCAATTACAGCAGTTTCAAAATATTCGGCCACGGTGCGATCATCGGTTAAAACCCTGGCATCGTAGGGGGAAAGACCAAATTCTTCTTCATAACGACGACGTTTACGAGCGGGTAATTCCGGTAATTCTTCCGCCCAAGCTTTTAACTGTTCGGGGGAGACTTCTAGGGGGGGTAAATCCGGTTCGGGAAAATAGCGATAATCGCTAGAACCTTCTTTTTTCCGCATACTAATCGTCCGTTGAGTAGCTTCTTCCCAAAGACGGGTTTCCTGTACGATTGGTTCGCCATTTTCGATCGCTTCAATTTGTCGATCGATCTCGTATTCTATGGCTTTTTGGATAGCACTAAAGGAGTTCATATTTTTAATTTCTACCTTAGTCCCGAACTTCTTAGCGCCTTTTTTACGAACGGAAATATTGACATCGCAGCGCAGGGAACCTTCCTGCATATTACCGTCACTGATGCCGAGATAACGCACTAAACGCCGTAATTCTTGGGCATATTCCGCCGCTTCGGCCCCAGTGCGTAAATCCGGTTCCGAGACAATTTCTAATAATGGTACACCTGTACGGTTAAAATCCACCAGGGAATGGGTGGAACCGGAGAGACGTTCGCTGCCAGCATGAACCAGTTTTCCCGCGTCTTCTTCCATGTGCAGACGGGTAATACCGATAATTTTGCGGCTAACTTCCTTAGTTTTTTTATCGACGATCTCGATTTCTAGTTGACCCTGTTCGACAATAGGGAGATCATACTGGGAAATTTGATAATTTTTCGGCAGGTCGGGATAAAAATACTGTTTGCGATCGAATTTGCTATGAGGTGTGATTTTACCATCGATAGCTAATCCCAGTTTAACGGCACTGGCCAGGACTTCTTGGTTAAGGACGGGTAATACCCCCGGATAACCCAAACAGATGGGACAGACGTTAGTATTGGGGGGACTATCGAAGTTGGTGGGACAGGGACAAAATATCTTGCTTTTGGTGTTGAGTTGACAGTGGGTTTCTAAACCGATAATTGCTTCGTATTCAGTGGCAGACATATTTTCTCGCTCTCGCCGACACAGGAATGATCTGTTTAATCATTATAGTCGCGATTCTGGAGCATTCCCTCCCTTCATAAAACTTAAT
>NZ_JASJFG010000236.1:0-1571 GCF_030065375.1 Microcystis sp. M49636_WE2
GCGTGGGAGACCATCACAATAGTGACACCGAGATGGCGATTTAATTCCTTAATGGTGGCGAAAACTTCCTGGGATCCCACCGGATCCAGTTGGGAGGTGGGTTCATCGAGAATTAACAAAGCGGGCTGAACTGCGAGGGCAGCGGCGATCGCTAATCGTTGTTTTTGTCCTCCTGATAATTCCCCCGGCGATTTTTTTTCCATTCCCTCTAACCGGACTGCCGCTAAAACTTTGGGAATACGCGCTTTAATTTCCTCTCGCGGTAGCCGTAAATTTTCTAGGGTAAAAGCGATTTCATTTTCTATCGAAGTGGCTAAAAGTTGCGTTTCGGGATCTTCAAATACTGCCCCCACATAGCGGGCCAAGGTGCTAACGGGATGGGTTAAAGTATCTAAACCGGCTACCGTTGCATAACCAAAAAAACGCCCTCCGTAGAATTGGGGGACAATACCGTTAAGAGTTAAACAGAGAGTAGTTTTTCCCGCACCTGTGGGCCCGATAATACCTAAAAATTCTCCTCGATGAATTGCTAAAGAGATATTTTTAAGCACTAGATTGGAGGATTCGGGATAAATATAGGAAACTTTCTCTAATTGGGCGATGATTTCCATTATCGGTGGGGAATAGAAGACGAGAGAGGGGTAGATAGGGAGATATTTTTCAGGGAAATGCGAGTTAGGGACGCTTCTATTTTCCGCTATTTCGATCGATGAACTTGATTATCACACAGGCGGCCTACTACTCTGTGATTTATCCTGCAATTGTACCAGTGACTCCTCGCCCACTCGCAGAAAAACTTAATATTTCTACTCTTGACAAATTTGCTGTAAGGTGCTAAAGAAATCGGGGTAGGAAATGCCAGCCGCTTCAGCGCGATGGATAGTGGTGGGTTGACGGGAATTGAGGGCAGCGATCGCTAGACTCATGGCAATGCGATGATCGGTAAAACTGTCCACTTCCGTGCCGACTAGGCCTGTACCGCCGGTAATCTCTAAACCATCGGGTAATTCCCTTACTTTTGCCCCTAGGCGATCGAGTTGGGTGGCCATCACCGTCAGGCGATCGCTTTCCTTCACCCGTAATTCCTCAGCATCCTTGATAATTGTCGTTCCTTGGGCAAAAACCGCCGCTACTGCCAAAATCGGAATTTCATCGATCAGACGGGGTATAATCTCACCGGCGATCGTGGTTGCCTGTAGTTGACTGGATTTCACCCGCAGATCCGCCACCGGTTCCCCCGTCACCACCCGTTGATTTTCGAGGGTGATATCTGCTCCCATTGCCTGTAAAACCTGTAAAACTCCAGTTCTAGTCGGGTTTATTCCCACATTTTCGATTAATAACTCGGAATTAGGCACGATTGCCCCCGCTACCAACCAAAAAGCTGCCGAACTGATATCTCCCGGTACAATCACCGTTTGTCCGGTTAAAGTGGGATAACCCGTCACCGTGACGCTATTAGTCTCCCCATCCACCTCAATATTTGCCCCAAAAGCGCGCAGCATCCGTTCACTGTGATCGCGAGATAAAGCGGGTTCCGTGATTGTGGTTTTCCCCTCCGTTAACAGTCC
>NZ_JASJFG010000814.1:0-2821 GCF_030065375.1 Microcystis sp. M49636_WE2
GGACTCTATGCCCTGCAACACCGAGGACAGGAATCGGCAGGTATTGCCACCTACGACGGGGAAACGGTGCATTGTTACAAAGAAATGGGCTTAGTTTCCCAAGTTTTTAGCGAAACTGTCCTTAAAACCTTGCCCGGTACTCACGCCGTCGGTCATACTCGTTACTCTACCACCGGTTCTAGCCGTCGCGCCAATGCCCAACCTGCCGTGATCGAAACCCGTTTGGGTAAACTTTCCCTAGCACATAATGGCAATTTAGTCAATACTTTTGAGTTAAGAAATGTATTAGAAAAGCGCGGTTGCGATCTCGTCACCACCACCGACTCGGAAATGATCGCCGTCGCTATCGGTCAGGAAGTGGATAGTGGCAAGGATTGGATAGAAGCGGCGATCGATGCCTTTAGCTATTGTAGCGGGGCTTACAGCCTTGTTATCGGCACACCGACGGGAATTATCGGGGCGCGGGATCCCAATGGTGTCAGACCCTTAGTAATTGGGGTTTTGCAAGAAGAAGGCAATCCCCCTCGTTATGTTTTAGCTTCGGAAACCTGCGGATTAGATATTATCGGGGCCGATTATCTGCGGGATGTGCAGCCGGGGGAATTAGTTTGGATTAGTGAAGATGGCTTATCTTCGGTGGATTGGGCCATTAAACCGGAGAAAAAATTATGCGTTTTCGAGATGATTTATTTTGCTCGTCCCGATAGCATTGTTCACGAGGAATCTTTATATACTTATCGGGTACGTTTGGGGGAACAATTAGCCAAAGAGTCGCCGGTAGAAGCAGATATGGTGATGGGAGTTCCCGATTCGGGTATTCCGGCTGCGATCGGATTTTCGCGCATTTCTGATATTCCCTACGCGGAAGGATTGATTAAAAATCGTTATGTGGGACGGACTTTTATTCAACCAACCCAACACATGAGAGAGTCGGGGATTAAGATGAAATTGAATCCTTTAAAGGATGTTTTACAGGGAAAAAGAGTTATTATTGTTGATGATTCGATCGTGCGGGGAACCACTAGCCGGAAATTAGTTAAAGCTTTACGCGATGCTGGAGCAAGAGAAGTTCACATGAGAATATCTTCACCTCCGGTGACTCATCCCTGTTTTTATGGCATTGATACGGACAACCAAGAGCAGTTAATTGCGGCAACTAAATCGGTGGCGCAAATTCAGGCACAAATCGGGGTGGATAGTTTAGCTTATCTCAGTCACGATGGGATGTTAACAGCAACGAAGGAAGACCCGAAAACCTTCTGTACTGCCTGTTTTAATGGCGATTATCCGATTCCTGTACCTGATAATGTTAAGCGATCGAAGTTGATCTTAGAAACAGTTAAATAGGGGTTGCTGAATAAATCTAAAAACCTTGCTGGGTAAGACTTTTAGACTTTTTATCAATCAAAAAGTACCAGAGATGGGAGTGATCGGGGGGAAAATTCAGGGACTTTTTCCCTGAAAATTAGGTAATTGACCAGGTGAAAATCGGTAAAACCCTACACCCCACACCCCACACCCCACACCCTGTCCCCACGAATAACTTTTTGCCGCAAACCCTAAATAGCCTCAAGGCTAAATCCTCTGAAAACAATCGGCAATTTCCTGGGGAGTTAAAAGAGAATTAGGATAACCGGAAAGTTGTCCTAATTTTTGTGCTAATAAAACTGCTTGGGGTGGAGTTAGATAAGTTTTGGCTAAGAGATCGGTTTGATGATAAGCTTGCCGGATTGGGGCATCTAAAAGGATAGTTCCTTGACCCATGATAATTACTCTTTCGGCGTATTCTGGCATTAAATAGAGGTGATGGGTAATCACAATAACCGTTTTGCCCATCTGGTGTAATTGACGGCTCACCTCTAAAATTGCCTTAGCTCCTTGATAATCTTGGCCCGTGGTGGGTTCATCAAAGACCACTATACGCGGTTCCATGGCTAAAATTGCCGCAATCACTACCCGCGCTCGATCGCCTTTCGGTAAGGAGAGAGGATGATAGGAGCGATATTCTAGCAATCCCATGGCTTCTAGACTTGCTTCCGTGCGTTGGGTGACGATTTCTGGAGAATAACCGAGATTAGTCAGGGCAAATGATACTTCTTTCTCCACAGTGGTGTTAAAAATCTGATTATCGGGATTTTGGGCTACATAACCGATCGAACGAGCTAAATCACTGACAGAAAAGCTATTGATTGAACGTCCGTCAATCATAACTTGACCGGTGGTTGCCGAGAGAAGATTGAGAAAATGCTTGACTAAAGTGCTTTTTCCTGCGCCATTTTGACCGATAATCAGCAGATATTCCCCTTCGGCAATATCGAGGGACACATCCCGCAAGGCGGTAGTACCATCGGGATAGGTATGGCAAAGATTTTTTACCCTCAGTAGGGGGTTTAAGGGGTCAGAAACCGATGATAAGGGAGGGTTTGGTGTTATTTGATGGTAAAAGGATTTAAGCTCGTTTAAACGGGCAAAACCGCGGTCTAGGGTGACAGGAATGGACTCAATCGCCCCGATTTTTTGATTGATCAAGGCAAAAGTAGTGGCCACTTGCGGGGGACGCAGGGCATTTTCCTGTAAAAGTTGTACTTGGGAGTAGATCTCTGCTGGGGTTCCCATGGCTTCGATCGCACCCTCCCTTAATAGTACCAGGCGATCGGCATATTCGGCCATTTCCTCGGCTGCGTGGGAGACCATCACAATAGTGACACCGAGATGGCGATTTAATTCCTTAATGGTGGCGAAAACTTCCTGGGATCCCACCGGATCCAGTTGGGAGGTGGGTTCATCGAGAATTAACAAAGCGGGCTGAACTGCGAGGGCA
>NZ_JASJFG010000461.1:0-10065 GCF_030065375.1 Microcystis sp. M49636_WE2
CATCCGGTGGAAGATTGCCAATTCCAGTTACTATCTAAACTCCACAAGTGGAGATAATTACCATCGTTATATTTCCATAAAATTTGATTGACTCCGTTGACGGTTTCTGCTGCTAGAGTTTGCCAACCTGAATAGCTATTTGTGGTAATCTGAGTGGCACCAATTTTAATAGCAGTGGGGTTATTATTGCCAATTTGAGCATAGAGGTTGTTAGTCGCATCTTGGACTAATTTGGTGTTACCAAAAGCTTCAATTGTGGTGTAAGGTGAACCAATGATTCCATCACCGTTAAAGTCTTGTTGAAAGTTGGTTTCTTGAGTAAAAGCTTCCGATGAGTTTAATCCCCACCATCCGGTGGAAGATTGCCAATTCCAGTTACTATCTAAACTCCACAAGTGGAGATAATTACCATCGTTATATTTCCATAAAACTTGATTGACTCCGTTGACGGTTTCTGCTGCTAAGGTTTGCCAACCAGGGTAGATATTTGTGGTAATCTGAGTGGCACCAATTTTAATAGCAGTGGGGTTATTATCGCCAATTTGGGTGTAAAGTTTATTAGTTGTGTCTTGGACTAATTTGGTGTTACCAAAAGCTTCGATTGGGGTGACACTGGTATCATCATTTTGAATGGCTCCAGTGGCAGTAGCAGTGGTAATGGTAGCGCCGTTGGTGGCATTGGAGAGGGTGACGGTAAAGTTTTCGTTCAGTTCTACCGTTGTATCTCCCTGAACGTCAACAGTAATTACCTTACTGGTTTCTCCCGCCGCAAAACTCACGGTTCCTGACGGTAACACAGACCCGACAAAATCCGTGGCATTGGCAGGATTGCTGCCGCTGCCCGTAACTGCCCAGTTAACGTTATTGGTTCCCGTGGTATTAACCGCACGAGTGACGGTGAAGGTAAAGGCTTTACTGCCACTGTTGCCCTCGGTTTGACTGGCACTGGTGGCAGAAATTGCTAGGGTAGTCCCTGTCGGCAACGCCACTAGGACGGGTTCAATGGCGATGGAGTATGCGATCGCCAGTTGGCCGGAGGGTTGACTAACTCGAAGTTGATAGACCTTACCGGGTTCTGGAGTCGGGGTGGTGAGTTGCAGGGAACCAGCGCCAGTTTGGGTAGCCAGGGGGGTATTGAGGTTACTGGGGTCAAACAGTTGGGCGGTGGCGGTAGCATTGCCAGCAATGTGAACAGTGACGGATAGGGGAACCAGTTGACTCACCTTGGGCAGGTTGAATTTAAACCAATCGGGGGTGGCGGGATCGACCTGTAGTCCGGTGAACCAGTTGGCTTGAATAATCGTGCCGAGATTGGCGGCTTTGGAGGCGATGTTATTGCCAGTAGCCCAATCGTTGCTGTTTTGGACAGCACCGGGGGGGTTAATGGCGAGGGTGTAGTTGGGAATGGGTTGGCCGGTCGTCGTGGGACTGTTGACCAGTAATAGATATTCTTTATTGGCCGCTAATCCCGATAGGTTAAAGCTGGCTTGCCCGTTGCTGGCGGTGGCGGTTTTCAGCGCCGTGGTCCGGTTATCGGGGTCGAAGAGGGAAACCGCTAGGCTTTGGCCGCTTTGGGGGGTGAAGGAAACAGTGAGGGTGTTGCTGGTGGCACCGGCTTGGGAAAGGTTAAAGCGGTAATAGTCTTGATCGGCGGCGTTATGGAGACTTAGGTTCGCGAAGCGGTGGCCGTTACCGGTTAAGGTGTTGAGGTTAAAGGCGCGGGCGGCCACGTCGTTGCCTTCGGCCCAATCCTGTAGGAGGGGGTTGCGGGTGCTACTGCCGCGGGTGGTAAAGGCGTTGAGGAAATTTGTCCAGCCGGTGGCGTTGAGGAATTGTGAGTTGCGGCCGAGGTACCCCGCGTCGATCGCCCCGCTGTCGGGAAAATAGACCGAGAGACCCTGAACGTTGCGTTGGTCGGCGGTTTTATCCACCACTAGGTTACGCAGGGCGGTGAGGGCGTTATTGGCGGCGGTTTTGAGATTGGCGGGAAGATTGCTGTTGGTGCTGGTGGCGACGGCTTGGAGGAACTGACCTAAATCCCGGTAGTAGGGGGCGGGGTAGAAGCTGTTGGCGAAATCGCGGGCATCTTTGATCGCGTCCCAAGTGGCGTTACTGGTGAGGGCAACGGCGGCATCGGTAAAGGTTTTGACGCTGGTGACGAGGGTGTTGAGGGCAGAGGTGCCGGTAGCGGAGAGGGTATCCCAGCCTCTTCTGTCGCCTTGGTGTTGTTGTTGGTAGCTGGCGATGAGGCTATTGGCCAGATCGATGGCTTTGACTTCGCCGGGGTTATTGATCAGGGCGGCGAAGGCGGTGGTGTAGTCGTAGCCGGTGTCTTCGGCGGCTTCCTGAGAGGCGACAAAAATTTCGGCGTGGTTGCGTACCATATAGGCCACTTCCGCCATAGCCATTAAACAGGCATCAAAAGCCAACAGTTTGAGGGAGAAGCTGGGATCGGCGTTTTTGACGTTTTGGAGGGCGGTGTCGAGTTCGGTACTGTAGAGGCGATCGGCACCGGTATTGGCGGAGGTGCCTTCGTTATCGACGTTAAAGCCTCCGAGTTCGCCGTTGCCGTGGTTCCACAGGATGAGGCCGTAGTTGTTGGCGGGGGCGGCGGATTTGGCGAGGTTGATAAATTCTGTCAGGGTGGCGGGATCGCCGGAGTTTTTCTCGTCTAGGAGGGTGAAGGGGGTGGCGACGCGCTTGAGATCGGTGTCGGGTTGGAGAATGGCCCAGCCGGCGGTTCCCCAAGCGGTTTGATTGGCGGTGGCGTAGGGTCGGTTGGCGGTTTGATCCCAGAAGACGGCGATTTTGACGTTACTGGGCAGGGAGGCCGCGGCCAGTTCCATCTCGTTGATGTCGTTGAAGGCGGATTCAGCGAGGTCACTGCCGGTCATATAGACGAAGATCGTCCATTCGTTTTTGGTGTTGGCGGCGTTGGTGGGCGCGTCGATGTAGAACTGGTAGTTGTTGGTGGCGTTGCTGTTGCCGATGACCCGCGCGTAGTAGGTGCCGGCGATTTCTCCGGCGAGGGAAAGGGTTTCTCGGTTATTGGTGGCGCTGGAGAGGTTGGCAGTTTTGTAGGGGGTGGTCAGGTTGCTGGCCCGATAGAGTTCTAGTTGTAGATCGCCCTGGGCGTGTTCAAATTCGACGCTGAGGAAGTTGGCGGCGGTGCCGGTTTGGGTGGTGGTGAATTTAAACCAGTCGTTGTCTCCTTGATGGATGGTGAGTCCGGGGATACTACGGAGGTTACTGATGCGATCGAGGTCGGTGGCGGTGGCGGCGCTGTTGTTGGTTTCGAGGTAGTCGGAGAGGATGGGGGTCTGAGTGCCGTTGGGGGCGCTGAGGGTGAGGGTGTAGTTGGGGTTGGTGGCGTTTTGGTAGCCGAGGACTTGGACTTGATAAGTACCGGCGGCGAGGCCGTCGAGGCTGATTTCTTCGTAGTTTTCGGTGGTTTCGGATCGGCCCCGCACGGTAGTGCCGTCTTGGTTGTAGAGGACAAGATCGAGATCGCCGAGGGCGTGGTTGAAGTCGATGCGGAGGTTATGACCGGCTTTGCCAACGCTGGTAGTTTTGAATTGGAACCAGTCTCGATCGCTGGCGGTGTGGATGGAGAGGGCGCTGAGGGAGGTTACGCCTTCGACGGTTTTGAGGTCGTAGGGTTTGCTGGCGGTGTTGTCGGTGCTGGCTTCTGTCCAATCCCCGGCGGTGTCTAGCGCGGGGGGAGCGTTAAAGATCAGGTTATAGTTCGGGTTGGTCGCACCATTAACGCCACTGACGCGGACGAGGTAATTTCCTTTCGCTAATCCGGCGAGGTTGATCTGTTGATTGCCACTGTTGCCCCCGGTGCGATCAACTAGGAAGGTTCGGTATTGGTTCTCAGTGGTGTTGGTGTCGGTGTTAAAGGCTTCAAAGAGTTCGAGTTGTAAGTTTCCTAAAGAGTTATCGAAGTTTAAACCGACATACTGTCCATCTTGTCCTTGGGCGGACAGGGTGAATTTAAACCAATCTTGATCAGTGGCGCTGTCGATGGAGAGATCGGGAATGTTGGTCACATTTTGACCCGAAGATTTGATTTGTATTTGGCTTATGGATTCTATTCGTAGTAATCGCGTAATAACAGTTCGAATATTGAGACCAGATCGTTCACTGAGAGCACTAGCAAGCTGAAAAAGTGGTACAACATCAGCCTGCTTAAGAAAAAATGGTTGGCTTGATGTCGTTCGTTGGGGTGTACGGCTACTTTGGGGAGAAGCAGTTGGTCTTTGATAATTTGACGTGTTTCTTACTGCATTATTGAAATTAGATGTAGCAAAACTGTTACTAATTTGAGTGTTTACATAATTCTGATTAATTGCTGCGGCACCCATTCGTCCAAATCTATCTGGTACAGGACTAGGCCTGTTAATATCGCTGGTTGAATTAGTTAGATTGCTACGTACGTAATTCTCCAACAGAGCAATACTACGCCCCCCACTAACCGCCAAATCCCGCAACTGATAGGCATCCTTCGGGCCATTGGTCGCGCCTTCCAAAGCGTCGGCTACCAAATCAGGAATCCCCTGTACCGTGAGGCTGTAGTTGGGATTAACAGCGCCGGACACTTTGACGTAATAGGCGCCGGGGTCGAGATTCGCGAGGGAAACCTGCTCCGAGTTTTTATTAGTATTGGACTCCCTTAACTTAGTCCCCGATGCGTTAAAGAGTTCGAGGCGCAGATCCCCCTCTTGGTGATTAAAATCAAGGTTGACAAACTGATTAGCGGCGGTGCGTTGCTCCACCTGTACCTTAAACCAATCCTCATCCGTCGCCGTGTGAATCGAGAGGGCGCTTAAGTCCACACTGCCGTCAATATTCCGCAGATCATAGGCCAGCGTTAGGGTATTATTCGGCTGACTGCGCTTATCCAGCCAATCCGCCTCCGGGGTTTGGGGCGCGTTGATCGAGAGGGAATACTCCGGATTCGTCACCGAACTGGCGGCCCCGTAAACCCGCACCACATAGGTTCCCGCCGCTAACCCCGCCAAAGACACCGACTCCCGATCGCCCTGGGTGTCAGAGGTTAACACCGGCGTGGATTGACCTTCCCGGTAGAGTTGCAACTGAAGATTCCCCAACTGGTGATCGAAGGCGATACTCACCTCCTGACCCGCAAGACCCGTACCAATGGTCGTAAACTTAAACCAATCCTCATCGCCGCCCTGATGGATGGATAGCCCCGAAAACAGACGAGACCCGTCAATTGTCTGAAGATCCGTCGCCGTGGCGCGGGTATTATTCGCCTCCGCCCAATCCGCCTTACTGACGCTGGGATCGGGCGCGTTAACAGAAAGCTGATAACTGGGATTAATCGCGCCGTTATAACCCGTCACCTTCACCAGATAAGTTCCCGCCCCTAGGGGTTGATTACTGGTGTTAACCAAATTCAAGCGCTCAAAATTATTGGTGGTTTCCGACTTGCCTAACAGAGTCGTGCCATTGGAAGCGTAAAGCTCAAGCTCCAAATCCCCCAGGGTATGGTCAAAGTCAATTTGTAGATAATCCGTGGCGCTGGCCGTCGCCAAAGTCGTGAACTTAAACCAATCCACATCCGTCGCCGTGTGAATCGAGAACGGCTCCCAGGTTTGGAACCCCTGCACCGTCCTCAGATCCCGCGCCGTCGCCGCCGTGTTATTGGCCGCCAGCCGATCCGCCCAATCCCCCGCCGCATTCACCGGGGCGCTGATGGCCACACTATATTCTGAATTTGTCGCACCGCCATAGCCATAGACCTTGAGGAAATAGACCCCCGCATTGCGGCCATTGAGGGAAATGCTCTCCGTGTTCCCTACTCCCTGGGAAGAATCCAGAAGGGTCGTCCCATCAGAAGCGTAAAGCTCAATGTCCAAATCCCCCTGCTGGTGGTTGAAAGTAATACCCGCCGCGTCAGATACCCCGCCCTTAGCGTCAATCTCGAAGCGGAACCAGTCCGTGTCGTTGGCGGTAATCGATAAATTGTCCCGATTAAACTGACGGTCAAGCTTGCCCAAGTTGGTCGCCCGACTGATCGCGTTGTTATTATCGGAGCCTTCCCCCCAGTCCGCCGTTACCCCAGCAAAGGGCGCGTCCACTGTCAAGGTATAGCTCGGATTGACCTCCCCATTGTGACCATAAACCCGCAAATAATAAGTCCCGGCACTCAATCCCTTTAAGTCCACCGAATGGGCGTTGGCGACCCCCTCCGAGGTTTTGAGTAGGGTGTTAGAGCTATTGTAAAGCTGTAGATCTAGATCCCCCAGAGTGTGGTCAAAACTAATGGCCGCGTAATGTCCCTGCTGACCGGCGCCGGCGATCGTGAACTTAAACCAATCCACATCACTACCGTTGTGAATCGAGAGAAACTCCTCGGGATCAGTCCCCAAGGTGACCACCTGCCGCCCCTGTTGGGAGGGCGCAATTTGATTATTCAGGTTATAGGCCGTCGAAAAACTATTATTCGACTCAAAGCTATCCGCCCCGTTGGCTAAAGGTGCGCTAATGGTCAGGTCGTAGTTGGGGTTAGTGGCGTTGTTATAACCCAACACCCGCACAAAGTAATCGCCGCTAGTCTGCTCCTCCAGGGAAATGCGCTCGCTATTAGACGTTCCTGCCGAACTGAGGATACGGGTACCGCTACTGTTATAAAGCTCTAGGTCAACATCCCCCAAACTATGATTGAAGGTAACACTGACAAAATCATTAGCCGTTCCCCGACTCGGTAAATTGAACTTAAACCAATCATTATCACCGGCGGTAATAGACAGATTTTGCCAGGTTTTGAGGGGAGACGTGCGGAGATTGCTTAAATCCTTTGCCACTGCCCGCGTATTATTGGCTTCAAAAATATCATCCCCAGGGGTATTAACGACTAGGGAATAATTGGGATTGACGGCACTATTAAAACCTAACACCCGCACAAAATAAGTACCCGTTCCCCGGCCCGCTAGACTGATAGACTCAAAATTACGGGTTCCCTTGGATTCCCCGATTTTACTACCGGCGCTGTTGTAAAGCTCAATATCTAAATCCCCTTGGATATTATCCAGCGCAATGCCGACAAAATGCCCCTCGACACCGGTTTGCTTGAGGTCAAAACTAAACCAATCCTCATCGCTGGCCGTGTGGATGGAAAGATTATTCCACTCCTTGTAGCCGCTCTCAGAACTCCAACCAAAATTCTTCAGTGCCTTAGCGGCACTCCGGGTGTTATTGCTCTCAAAGCTATCGCTCTGAATTCCCGAAGTCGTTCCGGGCGCGTTGATAATTAAATCATATTCATTCGTTTGCCCAAGCCAACTGTAAACCGCCACTCGGTAGGTACCTTGGGGCAGTCCCCAGAGGGATATATACTCCCCGTCGGTGTTATTGGCCTCGTAGGTAATCAGACGACCTTGGTTGTCATAGAGGGCTAAATCTAAATTCCCCTGGGTGTTATTAAAATCAATGGCGATGTAATGATTATTGTTAGTCTGCCCTGTAATCGTAAAAGAAAACCAATCCTGATCCGTGGGGGTATGGATAGACAGATCATTTTCCCGCTTAAAGCCCGCAACGGTTCCCAAGGACGTTGGCGTTGTCCCAAAATTATTAGAGTTACCACTGGTTTCTAGGCGATCGCCTGTAGTCGTAAAAGCCACTGGCAGATTAAATTCCAGTAAATAACCAGGACTGGTCTGCCCAGCATAACTCCCCAACTGGACAACGTAGGTCCCCGCCGGTAAACCGCCTAGGGGAACATAGTTGTAGCCAGACCCTTCTCCCAGAGCATAGAACAGAAAGTTACCGGCGCTGTCAAAGAAATTAAGATCAATAATCCCCTGAGCGCCATTAAAGAAAGCGGCGATATAGTGTTCATCGGTGGAGGTTCCCGCCGTGGTAAAGCGGAAAAAGTCGGTATCTGTAGAACTGTGAATGGTCAGATTTTGCAGGGCGCTTAATCCGCTCAGGGTTCCGAGATTTCTTGCCGTCGCGAGGGTGTTATTGGATTCGTATCCATCTTGAGGAATACTCGGTGCTGTGACTGTAAACGTGCGAGAATATGTGTTATTCGACTCGTCACTCTCAAAAACCGCATTAGTCGAGTCAACCTGTAAGGTCAGGGTATAGTTGCCCGGTGCTAGAGGGCCAAGAGCGAAGTCGGTGAAGTAGTCAAAGTCGCCAGCGCTAAACGCAAGGTTATTCCAAGAAGCAATCTGGGTTCCATTCAGAAGTAAACGGCTCGAAAAGCCCGATACCGTACTGCCACTGCCGATATTCTGCCAAGCGCCGTCGATATAGAGAGTATTAGTCGAGGTGATCTGGGTGGCTTGGGTCGAGTTCCCCGGCGTCGTGGAAATAATCAACTCCAACGGTACAGGCCACAAATCCGACTGGGGCGCATTAATCTCTAGTCGGTAGCCAGCCGAGCCTGGCCAACCAATGTTAGTGCCATAATAGTTACGAACGACAGCAGAATAGGTTCCAGCCGGAAGACCTGCAAGGGAAATGCCCTCTAAATTATAATTTGAGCCATAATCGTCTGCGCGAACTAAAAGCTGGCCGGTAGAGTGATTATAAAGGTCTAGTACCAGATCAACGTTCGTTGCGGTAGAGGACACTTGGACGTAATGATTACTATTTCCCTGACCGGTGGTCGAAAAAATCCAGATATCGCCGGAGTCTGATGTCGTGACGGAATCATCTCGATAGCCATATCCTTGCCTTAAACCCAGATTAGTTGTCGCCTGCTCTACTGCGACCAACTGCTCATCAATGGTAATGACCGCCCAATCATCCTCTGTCTGTAGGCGACGCAATTCCCCACTGCCAATCTCAACACCCCGCACCAGCGCCGAAAACAACTCACCCTCATCCCCGGTTGTATCCTGAGCGTTAACCACCAAATCCAAATAATGCCCAATCTCCTCTAACAACACCGCCCGCAAGCGCCCCGCATCCCCATTAACCACCGACTCCGACAGATAGATCTTGCCTGTCTGGGCCGAAAAAGCCCCTACCGCGCCGTCTAAAATCCCATCCGCTAGGATTTCAACTTCCGGCAGATTTCCGGGGGACGTTAACGCACGGAACCGTCGTGGCGTAATCTCCGTGCCAAAAACTAGCTTAAACTTTTCCGCAAAGAGAGGATCAGCGGCAAAATCCCCTAGGGATTGGAGAACATCAGCAACAGCAGAGCGTAGGGCGGGGGAGTAGGTATCCATGGCAGAAACGTATTAAACCTTGCTACAAGACAAATATAGTCATCTCAATTAAGATTGAGAATATCAATCTCAGAGTTCATAAGGATTGGCGTTGTCAGATCAGAATATGAAAGATGCAATGCAATCCTTGCTATCAAAGTGATTTCAGTTCCCAGCTGATTCTGATCATCTTTCAATTTGACAACGCCGTAGAATATGATTAATCTTCGCCCAATTCTGTAACTGTTGGCGATAATCGTAAATATTTGTTAAATTAAGTTGACAATTCCCTAAATATAAGCATCCCGGCGCACCATGGGAAACAAGGTGAATGGTGGTAATCTGGGGATTTTGTTGTAAAAAAGTGGATATTTGTTCGATTCCGTCTTGATTGGGAGAGAGAATAACGGTGGCGACTTCTGGAATTACTCCAGCTTGTAGGGTTTGATAATCGGTAACACCAGCATCGAGGAAAACTACGGTAGCGGTTAAACGCTGATTTCTCGCACTATCCACCCGATTAGCTTGACTCAAGCCATCAGATTGAGCAAAATTGAACAAAACATCGTCAACAGCAGGAAGGCTCGGCAACAGGGTAGAAGTCATGACATTGACCGCAAAGGATGACTTCGACTATTTTGTGCAAAGAATCCCGAATTTTTCAAGGTTTCTATAACAAAAATTAACATTTATACAAGAAAACGGGTTTCTTTGAGAAACCCGTTTTCTAAGAAACCCGTTTTCTAGATATTGATTTTTGCCAAAGACTGCTTAAATTCTGCGAGAGAATTAGCGGTAGCTGCTAATTTTAGTAGCTCTTCTAAGATAGTAGGGTTAGTCATTTTGCCGATTATCTCTTCAATTTCTGAAG
>NZ_JASJFG010000372.1:0-3935 GCF_030065375.1 Microcystis sp. M49636_WE2
GAATCGGTAATTATTAAACTCCTCGCTTTTAGTCCCCAGATGGAGTGGGAAGAATTAAAATTATTTGAACGGGAGGCAGCCGTCTTAGCTTCTCTCCATCATCCCCGTATTCCCCGCTATCGCGATTATTTTTCCCTCGATAAAAATCAAGGTGACGGGATTCCTTGGTTTGTGCTTGTACAAGATTATATACCGGGAGAATCTCTAAGCGATCGCTTAGAAAGGGGGCAACGTTTCACCGCTACGGTAATTCGAACTATTGCCCAAGAAGTTCTCGAAATTCTCATCTATTTGCAGGAATTATCGCCCCCAGTATTACATCGAGATATTAAACCTAGTAATTTAATTATTAACTCGGAAAATAACGTTTATTTAGTAGATTTTGGCGCAGTCCAGTCCCGCGGTGCAGTAACAGGAGTTACTTTTACCGTGGTGGGGACGAGTGGTTATGCACCCCTAGAACAATTTTGGGGCCGGGCGGTTCCCAGTTCTGATTTATATGCCTTGGGCATGACTTTAATTCATTTATTGACGGGAATTGTCCCGATAGAATTGCCCCACCGCGACTCTAAAATTCAATTTCGCCAACTGGTGACAATCGATGATGATTTAATCGATTGGTTAGAAACTATGACCGATGTAGCGGTAGAAAAGCGGTTTAAAAGTGCCAGAGAAGCCCTGAAATTTCTCCAACATCCCTACTATCGCCAAGCCTCAAGTTTAATCGATCCTAAGAAATTACCAAAACCTCCCCACAGTTCCATCCGTATCGCTAAACATAAGGATAATTTAGAGATTAATTTACCCCCAAAAATTAAGCTACCTTCCGATGCGCCTACTCTCTGGTCTTTGGCGATTTTCCTTACTATCACTGTCTTTATCTCCCCAATTATTACCTTTATTATAGCTCTGATTGGTTTTATTTTTTTGCGGGAGATGCAGTTAATTCTTACCCCTCAAGAAGTTTTAATTAAATATAAACTCTTCAATTTTATCTACCAAAAATTTGCTTTCAAAACTCAAGACTTATGGGGTATTTTTCTTCATAGCAATGGTACAGAAGCTAACTATCAGATTCGTCTGCGGACGGCTAAAAATTATTATCTTATCGGTCAGAATCTCCGCGAGGATGAATGTCTCTGGTTAGGACAGGAAATCCAAGATTGGTTAAATTTTATTAAATACAGTGTTTCTCATCAAGAGGAAGTGTAACCTGACACGGTATTATCTCCTGACTTGAAAGAGGGTGTAGGGTGTGGGGTGTGGGGTGTAGGGAAGGAAACCTCTTTCATCTGTGGGGGTGAAAATTTTTTCATCGGGACTGACTCCCCAAAAGGAGAACTTTGTACCTCACCATTAAGATAAATGAAAATCAATTCAAGAAATCTTGGGAATTAGTCGGTAGGCATTTTCCCTTTTTTAACCTTAATCTTGCAGAGATTACCCTATCTTGATAGAATAATAACTGATTTACATTTTCTTGGATACAGGACGGCAATTATTAAATCGGATTAGGAATTACAAAAAATCAGCCATGAAATGTTAGTTATTAGTGGAGAATAAAAATGATATCTGAAATTTACCAAAAAGTCAGCTTGTTAGTTTTGTATCAAGGGGTTTTTGATAATGCTATTGGCCAGGCATTTATTACCCTATTATCTACGGATAATATCGCCGATTTTCTAAAAGCCTATGGTCAATGGTTTCAAGCTTTAGCATCTAAAAATATTAGTTGGAATGATTTTCTAGTCGAACAAATTTTATTAGATGACAATCCCTTTAGTCAACAGGTACAGAAAAAAAGTGTTTGGGAGTTACCCGAATCTTTAATTAATGGCGTGAAACAGGATTTATCTATCCTCCAATCTCTCTATAATTCTAGCATTTATAGCCTCAGCAATTCGACAATTTTTGAACGAATTAAATTTCTCAGTTTCCCCGCTTGGGAAGTGGACAATAAATTAGAAAGTTTTCTACATTCTGGTTTAGATTGGACGGAATTAGTCGAAGATCTAGCCGATTATTATCGCGAATGTGGTACAGGAATTTTTGCCCGTTATCAAGCTTTAAGGTGGCAAGAAGGCAGATTACAAGGGATTACTCATCCCGATCCCGTGCAGATTCAAGAAATAGTCGGTTATGAAATGTCCAAGGAAACCTTGATTAAAAACACTGATTTTTTATTAGCAGGTTATCCCGCTTTAAATGTCTTACTCTATGGCAGCCGTGGTTCGGGAAAATCTTCTCTAGTCAAGGGATTATTGCAAAAATATCATAGTCAGGGATTGCGCTTAATTGAAGTGGCAAAATCGCAATTAAAAGACCTACCATTAATTATTGAAATCCTGCGAGATTTACCACAGAAATTTATTATCTTTGTCGATGATTTATCCTTTGAAGAAGACGATGAAGCTTTTAAAGCTTTAAAGGTTGTTTTAGAGGGAAGCATCACCGCTAGACCGAAAAATGTCGTAGTTTATGCCACTTCTAATCGCCGACATTTAGTCAGAGAATTTTTCGCCGATCGACCACAACCAAAAGATGGGGATGAAGTGCATAATTGGGACACAGTACAAGAAAAATTATCCTTTAGTGATCGCTTTGGTTTAACCCTAACTTTTGAACCCGCTAATCAAGAAAAGTATTTGAAAATAGTGCGTCATTTAGCAAGTTTAGCTAAATTAGAAATTAGCCTAGAAGACCTAGAATTTCATGCCAAACAATGGGCAACCCAACATAATGGGCGATCGGGAAGAACTGCTAGACAATTTATTGATTTTCTACAGGGGGAATTAGGATTAAACAGGTAGCATTAATTGTGTTATCATTAAATAAAAGAAGCTCTGATCTAGAAAAATGTTGACTTCATCGTCTCCCAAAACCCTCCGCTTAGAAGAATATCGTAATTTAGAAACTAGCGCAGAAACTAAACACGAATATCACGACGGGGAAATTATCGAGATGACAGGGGGAAGCATCAATCATAATAGTATTCTCATTAATCTTATTGTCCTGCTAAAATTAGCTTTAAGAGGAACTAATTATCGTCTTCAATCTAGCGATCTACGTCTATGGATACCCCAATATAATCGCGGTTTATACCCAGATTTAATGATTATTGCCGGGGAACCATTATTGAGTGATAATCGCAACGATGAAATTTTAAATCCCTGTGTAATTATCGAAGTTTTATCCCCTTCCACCTCTAGTTATGATCGGGGTGATAAATTTCGTTATTATCGTTCTATACCCCAATTAAACCAATATCTTCTCGTCAGTCAAGGGGAGATACTAATAGAATCCTATAGCAAAACATCAGACAATAATTGGTTACTGCAAGAATACACCCCAGCAAGGGGAATTATATCCCTAGATTCTTTAGGAATTAGCTTAAATCTTGTCGATATTTACGAAGGAGTTGATTTTAATCTCAAATCCTAACTTTAGCTATCTTTTAAGAAGACGTACTAAAAATAATTTTACCATCTTTTACCGCCACTAAACGCAAAGTTAAGGGGCCAGCCGTATTAGTTTTACTAGCAGCAATTGCCTCAAGTGTCTCGATAGAATTACCCGACTTTTTCACTTGACCAATAAAGTTAACTACCGTAGTTAATAACCCATCTTCCACTTGAATTGACCCTAAAACTCCCGCACTTCTAGCGCGAAATTGAGCCGAAGCTAAGAGTAAATCTAAACGCTTTTGTAGGTCTTCTTCCGTCATATTTTGGGGATCAATGGAAACGGCAGCGATTACCTGTTTCTCCTCAAAAACTCTTTGATTGGGAACCACATCAGCAAAGACACGAATCTCGCTTTCTCCTAAGACATAATTACCTGCTGAAAGGATTCTCACCACATATTCTTTACCGTCCTGTAATTGTTGACTTAACTGTTCTACCTGTGCTTTTGTGATCTTAACTAAACGCTGGTCA
>NZ_JASJFG010000328.1:0-5548 GCF_030065375.1 Microcystis sp. M49636_WE2
TAGGGTTTGCTGAAAAAGTTTTTCGTGGGGGCAGGGTGTGGGGTGTGGGGTGTGGGGTGTAGGGTTTTACCGATTTTCATCTGGTCAATTACCTAATTTTCAGGGAAAAAGTACCTGAATTTTCCCCCCGCTCACTCCCAGGTCTGGTACTTTTGGATTGACAAAAAGTCTAAAAGTCTTATCCAGCAAGGTTTTTAGATTTATTCAGCAAGCCCTAATTAGATTTTTTAAGCTATATTTTCAAAAAAATCGCTTTAGCTACGGTTTAAGCTTGCTTTTGCCTTAATAAGCACCAACTTAAGATCAAAAGGCATCCTCTTGTGTGGATCAGTTAGTCAACCGGCTACCCTTTGATCTTGGCGCTGCTAATGATTTTCCGAGAGATGGCGCGGATGGGCGATCGCTAACCGCAGCCATTGATAGGAAACTAGATTTAAAATCAGTCCGATGATCAGTAAAATTGCCATGAGAGCGATTTGATACCAGGCAATCGGTCTGACCAAAAGATCGGCGATCAGATGGGCTAAATTCAAGATAGAATAGAGAATTGTTAGCCAGAAATGGGTTTTTATCAAGGAACGACTTTCACTAAAATTGACCCCGATAATCGCTAACATTGGCAGCAAAAAAAAGAGTAACATTCCCCAGAAAATCGGATCGAGATTGCTGGTTTGATGACTCTCGACGATCGATTGACCATGGAAGAGTGGCATTAACCCTAGTTGCGTGTGAAATAGGGTTCCCAAGAGAAATGTTGTCCAGAGAGCGGCAATTTTTTCGGGATATTTCGCTGTTTTCACGGTAATTATCCTCTTAATCGGTTAATATAAAAGACCGGGCTAGGTGAGAAAGTATTCTTAAATTTTTCCTAATCACTACATTCCGGAAAAAATTGCTGTATTTAAAAGGTCAATTTAAGTCTGAATGGCATCACTATCTGACCCATTAGATGCTAAACTCCCCAGACATTATCTTGCTGTTGAACGTTGTTAGCAACCACGATCGGAACTACTACAAAAAGGACGTTGATTTAGTGCGAATTTTAGTCTAGCCTGAAATCGAGGGTCTTAAAAATAGGGCGAACGAGGGGACTCGAACCCCCGAGTGGTGGAACCACAATCCACTGCCTTAACCACTTGGCTACGCTCGCCGTACACCTTTTCAAGTATAGCACAAGACGAATGGTTGACAAGAGGTTTTTTATCCTAATTCGGGCTATCGTTAGGGTAAGCGAGTGATGATTTGAGAGCTTATGAAATTGGCGCGGTTAGGGGGAATGGTGTTAGGAGTGGTTTTCGGGGGAATTGCGGGGATATTGCTGACAACTAACCCTAATCGTCAAGATTACGAACAATACGCTTCCCAGAGGTTAACTAGCTATCTTAAGGATAATGTCTGCGCTCGGGCGCAAGCTTCCATCGAGGTGCAGGCTCTCTTGCGGGGTTACTGTAAAATGTTGGTGGATACGGGTCATCCTTTTTTACAAGAAGCGATCGCCACTAACACCACTAGAAAGAATTTTCTCATTTTCAGCGTTTATCAAACGGAATTATCGTTCCCTCCCCCTTTACCTAGTTATCACTTCAGCACCGTCGGTTTTTTGAACAAATTATACATCTACGAAGCTTTAGAACTGTAGTCAGACAATTAGAATTTTGGTACTGATTGTATTGTAGTGGTGATAGCTGAAACTTTTGCTAATTGGGCATTGTAGTCAGATAAAGTACCAAACAGCCCCAAGGTGATTCTCAATTTTTCACCCTAACCCAAAAAGTCAAACATTTACGGAAAAAAGCAGACTTTGCCATTCCAAAAGTACAGGAATCGGGATACTGAGAGAGCGGGGATTGTCTAGGGGTAGGGAAAGCTCGATCGCTTCGGTAACGGGTAGCTGTGCTAAGATATCCCGCATCTTGTATTGACCAACGTTAGCTGCGGGTGATTCTTGGGCAAAAGCATCCTCAGCCGCTAAAATTTGCCCTTTAGCAGTGGTTATCGTTAATCTTTCTGGGTGAAGAAACTCAATCCCCTCTGGAAATCCCACCAAGCGCAAACTAATTTCTACCGTTTCCCCATCTTTAACTCGTTTAAATAACACCACCTGCCAAGGACTACCGGTATCATCGCGCAAACTATGACGGGATTGATATAACAGCTGCCCCGGTCCTTCTAGCTGTTGTCGAGTTAGAGCTAGTGCGGACAAGGAAAAATCGATTTGAAGGCTAATAAATAGCAAAAAACTGACGAGAACACAAAATAATAATAGAAATCGTTTCATAACTTTATTGACATTATCTAAAAAATGTGATAATAGCTTCGGCACTTGAGCTAAATTAACATAATTAGGGTTTGCTGAAAAAGTTTGTTGGTGGGAGCAGGGTGTAGGGTGTAGGGTGTAGGGTGTAGGGTTTTACCGATTTTCAGGTAGTCAATTACCTAATTTTCAGGGGAAAAGTCCTGGAATTTTCCCCCTGAGTACTCCCGGTCTCGGCACTTTTGGATTTCAAAAAGGTCTAAAAGTCTTATCCCACAAGGTTTTTAGATTTATTCAGCCAACCCGAAATAAATCCTCGCTCCGCCATTGCCTTGATTCTCCCTGATAATTATGGGACTTTTTGCCCGTCACCAAAACCTCCGTCAGTGGTTTAAATCCCAACACTTCGGACGTAGCGCCACCGATAGTCGTTATGCTTTACTGGTCGCCTGTTTAATCGGAATTCTCTCCGCCCTTGCCGCTATTATCCTGAAATTGGGCATCGGTTGGTTAGGTGGTTGGCGGGTGCATCTAGTAGCCAATTCCTCTCCTTTCCTAGTTTTGCCCCTCGGCGGTTTTCTGCTTGGCTACAGCGCCGGCTGGATTGTCGAACACTTCTCCCCCGCAGCCGCCGGGGGTGGTATTCCCCAAGTAAAAGCGGCCCTAGCTAAATATCCTTTGCCCCTGTCTTGGCGCGTTGCCGTCGTAAAAATGATCGGGGCGATCCTGATCCTTGGCGGTGGTTTAACCCTTGGTCGTCGGGCCCCCACGGTACACATCGGGGCAGCCCTAGCGGCCCAATTAAGTGTCTGGCTGCCCACCAGTCCCGATCACCGTCGTCAGATGATCGCAGCCGGGGCAGCCGCCGGGTTAGCGGCCGGTTTTACTACTCCCATCGCCGGAGTCCTCTTTGTGATCGAGGAATTAATGCGCGATGTTTCCAGTATGACCCTAGAAACGGCGATCGTGGCTTCCTTTACCGGGGCCGTAGTTTCGATGATGCTGCAGAATACCCCCTCGATCATCACTGAATATGCCAATATTAGCTTCTCTGCCCAAGAAATACCCATTTATTGCCTTTTAGGGGCTTTAGCGGGCTTATTGGGGGCTTTATTCAATCAAGGCATCCTTTTTTGTAGCCAGATGCAGCGGCGTTGGCGGTTATCTTTAGCTTGGCGCATCGGTCTGGTCAGTGGCTTATCGGGAACGGTAGTGGCTTTTTTACCCGACTTTTTTCGAGATAATACGGGTTTACGCGAATTTTTGCTGGCAGGGGAATTAAGTTGGCAGAATACCGCCCTCGCTTTTGTGGTCTATTTTTTCCTGACGATGATCTCCTATAGTTCCGGCGCCCCTGGAGGACTCCTCGCCCCCGCTTTGGTGTTGGGATCCTGCTTGGGGTTTCTGGTGGGGGGAATCGAGACGAAAATTATGGGTTTCGGCAGCGAACCTAGTTATACTTTAGCCGGTATGGGGGCTTTTTTTACGGGAGTAGTCAGGGTTCCAGTAACGGCGATCGTGATTGTCTTTGAACTGCATCGCAATTTTAATATTGTGCTGCCCCTGATGTTGACCTGTGCCGTTTCTTATATCACTGCCGAAAGCATTCACCCCGGTTCCCTCTATCAGCATTTACTTTCCGCTAGTGGTATTATTCTCAACGAAGAAACCCCTTCTAATGATGTGTTGGCCCATCTGTCGGCTATGGATGTGATGCAATCGCAGGTGGAAATTCTGCCGGCGGATTTACCCCTGGGGGAAGTGGTGAAAATTATGTCCCGTTCCCATCATCGCGGTTTTCCCGTGGTGGAACAGGGGCGACTATTGGGGATTTTTACCCAAAGTGATCTGGATAAATGGCGATCAAAAAACAGTCAAACAGTCCTACGGGAGATGATGACTCCCAATCCGATTACGGTGGCTCCCCAGGCAGCCTTAAGCGATGTTTTATTTCTGTTAAATCGCTATCAGCTTTCCCGTTTACCCGTTACCGACGGTCAAAAACTGGTGGGGATCATCACCCGCACCGATATTATCCGGGTGGAAGCTGATCAATTGGGGGGAGTTTGTCAACTGCCCCAACGCAGTACCCCTTCCTATGTGGTTTATCAAACTCGTTCCCCGGCTGTGGGAATAGGCCGGATTTTATTACCTATTGCCAATCCCGACACCGCTACCGCTTTGTTTAAAATTGCTGTTGCGATCGCCCGTGAACGCAATTATGAGATAGATTGTCTCTATGTGATTACTGTGCCTCGTCTTAGTTCTCCGGCGGAAGTCAGGGTGGATACGCGGGAAGGACGCAAATTACTTCATCGTCTAGAAAGATTAGCCCGACAGCAGAATATCTCTGTTCATACACAAATTTCTGTGGCTCAGGATATCGCCGACGGGATTTTGGCCACGATTCGCGAACGACACAGCAATTTATTAATTATGGGTTGGACGGGGGAAAGATCCACTACTGGGGCGATTTTTGGGTTTTTAGTCGATACTTTGATTGCTCAAGCTCCCTGTGAAACCATCTTGGTAAAATTGGGGACAAAGGATTGTTTTCCCAACGATCCTAATCGGGAAAGGATTTGGCTGATTCCCACCGCCGGCGGTCCCAATGCCCAACGCGCCTTAGGATTATTGCCTAGTTTGCTGTCTTTGTCCGAGTCTTCGGATTATCCCAAACTTTGGTTATGTAAAATCTATTCTCCGACGGAGTTACTGCCAGATCTGTCTATTTTGGAAGTTTTACAAGCATCTTTACAGAAAGCGATCGCACAGCCAGTCCTGCCTTTACCGATTCGTTCGGCCTCTCCGGCCGAGGCGGTAATTAATCTGGTAGAATCGGAGGATTGTTCTTTGGTGCTTTTGGGTGCATCTAGGGAAAGTTTGCTCAATCAGTTCTTAAATGGCAATATCCCCTCGACGATTGCCCGTGCCGTTAACTGCACTGTCATTCTCGTGCGAGGGGAATTATCGGAGTAGGTTATTAGCTAGGCGGAAGCTAAAGTTAAACCGAAGGGTACGGTATTGTCAATTTTGGCCCCTTGACTTTCCCCTAGGGAATGGGGGTAGAATATTTCCCCCTCTAGTTGACCATCGGAGTCATCGTCATCCCCATCGCTGATATAAAGGCGTTCACAGGGGATATTATCGGAAAGGATGGCACTGGCCATCATCCCCGTATGAATCTCTAAGAAAGCATCCGCTAGGGTCTCAAATACTAAACGCTGCCCGGGGAAAACCACCCTTTCAAAATACCAGTTAGCAATATTGGTGATGCGAACAATTTGAATATGA
>NZ_JASJFG010000673.1:0-1520 GCF_030065375.1 Microcystis sp. M49636_WE2
GATTTAATCTCTGGTGTGAGGGAAAAACCGGTTATCCCCTCGTAGATGCTAATATGAGAGAATTAGCCGCTACAGGATTTATGTCAAATCGTGGCCGGCAAAATGTCGCTAGTTTTCTGACCAAAAATCTCGGTATTGATTGGTCTATGGGAGCAGAATGGTTCGAGTCATTATTAGTTGATTACGATGTCTGTAGTAATTGGGGTAATTGGAATTACACTGCTGGTGTCGGCAATGATGCACGAGGATTTCGTTATTTTAATATCCCTAAACAGTCGAGAGATTATGATCCCAAAGGTGATTATTTACGTCACTGGTTGCCGGAATTAGCCCTAATAAAAGGCGATAAAATTCACGAACCTTACAAATTATCTCCAGAGGAACAAAAGCGTTATGGGGTGATTTTAGGGGTTAATTATCCTCGTGCCATTGTCGATTTTTTTCAATCGATCAAACACAACGAAAAAATTTATCTTCAGCATTTCAGTAATCAGTAATCAGTAAACAGTAATCAGTGAAAACACAGTAGGAAACTAGCATTTGATGAGGCTCACTTAATCCATACTGCACACTTAAAACTCAAATCTGATAACTGATAACTGATAACTGATAACTGATTAAGACATTTCTAACATTCTTTGAATCGGCAACAGTGCCTTAACTCTTAAATCTTCAGAAATAGTAATTTCTGGAGTTTTATCTCGCATACAGAGATACAATTTTTCGAGAGTGTTCAGTCTCATGTAGGGACACTCATTACAAGCACAGTTATTTAAAGCTGGTGCGGGTATAAATACTTTCTCTGGGGCGGATTTTTGCATCTGGTGAATAATCCCCGGTTCTGTGGCGACAATAAAGGTTTTTTCAGAACTTTTCAGAGAATAATTTAATAGTGCCGTCGTGGAACCAATATAATCGGCATGGCGTAAAACCGATGTTTCACACTCAGGATGGGCGATAATTTTTGCTTCTGGATGGGCAACTTTTAATTCTATTATCTTGCGTTCGGAAAAAGTTTCATGGACAATACAACTACCCTGCCAGAGAACTAAATCTCTACCAGTTTGCTGACTGACGTAACGGCCTAAATTGCGATCAGGAGCGAAGATAATCGGTTGATGGGCAGGGATTTGGTTAACTATTTTGACTGCGTTGGAACTGGTGCAGATAATATCACTCATGGCTTTAATTTCTGCACTGCAATTGATATAGGAAATCACGATATGATCGGGATATTGGGCTTTGAAACGAGCAAAATCTTGAGGATGACAACTATCAGCTAAAGAACATCCCGCATCTAAATCCGGCAGCAATACCAACTTATCTGGGTTTAAGATTTTAGCTGTTTCTGCCATGAAGTGAACCCCCGCAAATACGATCACATCTGCTGGCGTTCGGGCAGCCTGTTGGGATAAACCGAGAGAATCACCAATATAATCAGCTATATCCTGTATGTCAGAATTTTGATAGTAGTGAGCCAGAATAACGGCGTTTAATTCCCGTTTAAGCTCTTTAATTGC
>NZ_JASJFG010000448.1:0-8837 GCF_030065375.1 Microcystis sp. M49636_WE2
CTTCGGTAATTTGTTAGATGCGGGGAAAGCAACCCTTTGCGGGGAGGAAAGTTTCGGCACGGGTTCCAATCATATTCGCGAAAAAGATGGTTTATGGGCGGTTCTTTTCTGGTTAAATATTTTGGCAGTTAAAGGGGAATCTGTAGAGGAAATTGTCCGCAGTCATTGGCAAGAATTTGGCCGCAATTTCTATTCTCGTCATGACTATGAAGAAGTCGCCTTAGAACCGGCTAAAGAGATGATGGCACGTCTCCAGAAGCTGGTTTTAGACCTTAAGGGTAAACAATTTGGTAACTATGAAGTGGAATATGCCGATGATTTTAGCTATACGGATCCGGTGGATGGTAGTGTGAGTAAAAATCAAGGCATTCGCATTGGTTTTACCGATGGTTCTCGGATTATTTATCGTCTATCGGGTACGGGAACTAAAGGAGCAACTCTCCGGGTTTATCTAGAAAGTTATGAACCGGACGCAAGTAAACACGATATCGACACCCAAAAGGCCCTACAGCCGTTAATTGATTTAGCCGAAAAAATCGGTCAAATTCGTCAATCTACCGGACGGGAACAACCCACAGTTATTACCTAAAATCTAGGGAGCGGCTATCAGTTTTTATCGGGGAAATTTTTGACCTGCTCATCACTGATAGCCCCTCCTTAATTACTTTCAGTAATTGCCCTGTGGTACAATTTCTGAATTCCCGTCACTAATTTATCTAAAATAGATCGATGGCTATCGTGAGTCGGATCAAGACTCTGCACTTTGGTTAATAATTTCGCTTCCTGTATATCCACGTCGTCATCGCTATAGATTAAAGTGCTAATCGATGTTATTAGATCTTGATAGGTTTCCGGACTAGGATTATCGCCTAAATAAGACTCTAACCATCGATAACATTCACTGGTTTTAATCGGTTTTAGTTCCGATAATAGTGGTTTAATCTCCGGATCATCATCAAGTTTTTCCCTCACAGCTACCTGTCGTAAATAATTTCTTTCTGATGGTTGAATGACACCATCAATCCAAGCAACACCGATGAGAATTTTCAGTAATTGTTTATTTTTCATCTCACACTTCCTTGACTAACTTAGCCATAAAAAAACCGTCTTGATTATGCCGATGGGGTAACACTTCGATCGCTCCCGTTTCTGTATAGTATTCTGAGAAAGATGAATTAGAGTCAGGAGTGGCCATTTTCCAATCGGGATGAGCCGCTAAAAACTGCTCGATCACTCTTTCATTTTCTAACGGATCGAGAGTACAGGTGGCATAAACTAAGATTCCCTTCGGTTTTACCCAAGTGGCAGCCGAGGCTAAAAGTTCCCCCTGTCGTTTGGCTAGTACAGGTAAATTTTCGGGTGTTTGTCGCCAACGTATATCAGGACGCTTGTGCAGGGTTCCCAATCCTGAACAGGGAGCATCGATTAGTACACGATCGGCGATGCCACACCACTGGGGACGATCGCGACTATCCCCTAGATGTATTTCGATCGCTTTTAAGTCTAATCTTTTAATATTGGCTTCTAACTGTCGTAAACGGGATGCCGTTTGATCACAGGCCAATATTCTACCCCGATCGCCCATTAATTCGGCAATATGAGTGGTTTTTCCCCCCGGTGCCGCGCAAGCGTCGATAATTGTCTCTCCGGGCTGGGGATCGAGGAGATAAGTGACTAATTGGGCGCTAATATCCTGTAGGGTGTAATTTCCGGCTCGAAATCCCTCTAAACGCTCAATATTGCCTAAACCAGAGGTTAAACGGCAAGCTAGAGGTAATTTAAGATGATTAAAAGTTATATTGGCTGATTCTAACTCATTTTCTAGGGCTTCTCGGCTAGTTTTCAGGGGATTAATCCGAATATCGAGGTCAGGAGATCGATTAAACCATTGACAAAGTTGTTCCGTTTCCGTAACACTAAAGCGATCTAACCACAATTGCACCAACCAATCGGGGAAACTGTGGAGAATACCCAATCTAGAAGCGGTATTTTCTGGCAAAATTAAAGGATCATCGCCATTAGCGGTTAAACGGAGATATTGCCGCAGCATTCCGTTAACCACCGCCGCTAATTTGCCTAAATGACTGATTTTAGTTAATTCTACCGCCGTATTCACCGCCGCCGATGGGGGAATCTGGGAGAGATAACGCAGTTGATAAAGACCAATATGGAGAATTCGCCGTAAATCCGGGGGTTGCTGGGCCGCGGTTTTTTTCCCCAAGCGATCGAGCAGCGCATCCAAAGTTCTTTGGCGGCGGATTATACCATAAACAATCTCCGTTGTCAAGGCTTTGTCAAGACAATTTAAGGAACTAGCGGACAAATGGCGATCAAGAGCGCGATCGGGATAGGCGGAAGAGCGATCGATATCGCGTAAAATCAGCAAAGCCAGCTGACGAGCATTATTCATGCAGTTTCCAGACGATTGCGGAGGAATTGGCGTAAAATAGTCAGCGCCGGAATCGGGATTTCGTGACCCATATTTAACTCGTGATATTCGACGTTAACCCCCAAACCAAGCAGTAAATCTCTGGCCTGACGAGCAGCAGCGATAGGAACGACGGGATCCTGCTTACCATGAACAATTAAGACATTTTGTGGATCTTGGGGATGGGGTTCACCGTGCAGATAACCACTCAGGGAACCCAATCCCGCCAAGGGTAAGGATAAACCCACATCCAGCGTCATCGCTCCCCCTTGGGAAAAACCGGTCAAAAAAGTCCGCTCTAGGGGAATACCGGTAGTTGCTTCTAGGGAAATAATCCAATCGTGCAACTGTTGACGACTAGCGGCTAAACCTTGATAATCGGAGGTTTCTAACGCATACCAGGCGCGTCCTCCCGGCACTTGCGGATGATCAAAGGGAGCATTAGGAAACAAAAATTGACAATCAGCCAGATCCAGCATCGATGCTAGGGGGGCCAGATCCATGGCATCCGCACCCCAACCGTGCAGCATGATCACTAGATAGCGAGCGGGATTTTCTGGGGAAGGGGGAATGACAATCGGGTTAAAAGACAGGGTTTTTTCCTCGCAATTCTCTTTTTTATCTATTCTATAGCGGTTTTCCCCGGGGTGAGATGGCTGTGGGGGAGTCTTTTCAGTGATCAGCTTCAAATAATATCTGTAGGGGCGAATTGCATTCGCCCTCTTGGAATAACTTCTGCTTCTGGGAGAAGGTTTGGGGGTGAGGACATTGTGGGCGCACGCAGTGCGCCCCTACCATTGGCGCAATGATATTATTGTAGGGGCGAATCACCGTCAAGCGGAAACTAGACAGAATGATCTGGCTATTATCACCCAACCCAGCCTTGAGCCAGTGAAAATTGGGTCTAATTGGCAATTTTTCGGCAAAAAAGTTATCTACACCTGTTAACAGGCAATTTATCCCCCGAATGAGCTACAATTATCGGTCAAACGTGGTTAATAGCGAGCAGATGCGTCGCATTGAAGGGGCGATTTTTGCCTCTGGTATGCCTGTGGCCGCTTTGATGGAAAAGGCAGCCCTGTTAACGGCACAACAGTTTAAAAAGTCCTATTCTTTGGCTGATTTCCCCAAAATCGGCGTTATCGTCGGCCCCGGCCACAATGGCGGCGACGCTCTCGTGATTGCTAGAGAATTACATCTCGCCGGTTATCAAGTATCTCTTTTTTGTCCGATCGCCAAACTCAAGGATTTAACAGCACAACAGGCTAATTATGTCAAGCATTTAGGCTTAATTTTTCAGAAAACTTTAGAATCTTTGCGGGATTGTCAGTTAATTATCGATGGTCTTTTCGGTTTTGGTTTAGAAAGGACTTTATCGGGAGAGATTGCCGAATTAGTCGATAAAATTAATAGTTGGCAAAAACCGATAATTAGTATCGATATTGCTTCGGGAATTCACACCGACACCGGAGAGGTTTTAGGCACGGCAATTAAAGCCACTCATACCTTTTGTTTGGGACTCTGGAAGCGAGCTTTTTTCCAGGATTTGGCCCTACCCTATCTGGGTAAAGTGGAGTTAATTGATATCGGAATTAGTCCCCTTGACCTAGAAACAATTTTACAAGATTCACCGCCAATTCTGAGGGTTAATCCCGATCTAATTCGCCCTTATTTACCCTTACCCCGTCCTCTCCTTACCCATAAATATCAGCAGGGACATTTATTAATTATCTGTGGTTCTCGTCGTTATGCAGGGGGGGCAATTCTTGCCGGATTAGGAGCGCGAGGTAGTGGTGTAGGAATGCTTTCTATTGCTGTTCCTGCTGCCCTTAAATCTTTATTAATTAGTCATTTACCAGAAGCATTAATTATCGATTGTCCCGAAACTGCCACGGGAGCTATTGCCGAACTTCCCCTAGAATTAAATAATTATCATGTCCTCGCCTGTGGTCCTGGATTAACCACAGAAAATCCCGCTATTATCGAACAGGTTTTAGACAGTGATAAACCGATTATACTCGATGCTGATGCTTTAAATATTTTGGCTCAACTGGGTACAGAAAAATTATCATCTCGTCAGAATAAGACAATTTTAACGCCTCATTGGGGAGAATTTAAACGCTTATTTCCTAACTTATCAGGTTCTCAAGATAGGATTAATATCACTCAAAAAGCATCTCAACAAAGTGGTGCAATTGTCTTATTAAAAGGAGCCAGAACTATAATCGCCTCCCCGGAAGGTAAAATGTATTTAATTCCCGAAAGTAGCTCCGCTTTAGCGCGAGGTGGTAGTGGTGATGTCTTAACGGGACTAATCGGCGGATTCTTAACCCAAATGCCGGATAATCCCCCAGAAACAACTGCATTAGCGGCTTATTTACACGCTCAAGCTGGCATTTTAGCAGCCCAAGAAAGGACAGAATTAGGAGTAGATGGAGTAACTTTAGCTAATTATTTATTTGCCGCCCTTAAAGATTTAAATTAAACTCCGAGGGGAAACACACGCAACCCAAAAACCGAGTAAAATCGATAAAGGATTAAGTAGGTAGGTGTTAAAAATTGTCAGATTTACCCCCTTATCAAGGGTAGGGTTAATTCATGAATTAACCCTACCATGAATCAGTCCTAAGATTAAGGGAGTATCAGAATTGATAATTATTACTGTATCTAACATTAAAATATCTTTCATAATACCCACCAAACCTAAGAGAGCCAAAATATTATTAATAGCATAAATGTACTGTATTTAAACTGCCTATTGACATTTTAGTACAAATGCTCGGACTGCCTCAACCTAGCTCCGGCGCTCCCTTCTCCGGTGCAGTCTTAAGGATTAATTCAGATAGTCGGCATTTGATAAAACATAAGGAATGTTAACCAAAACCACTTATCGTTAGGAATTTTGATAAGTTGGAGATTGAACAAAGATAGAAAGTCTCTAGCGCTGACAACTATGGCTGTAATTGTCCAAAAATACGGTGGTACATCGGTAGGTTCCGTGGAACGCATTCAATCGGTAGCTCAACGGGTCAAAAATACGGTAATAGCAGGAAACACCGTGGTGGTGGTCGTTTCTGCCATGGGTAAAACCACCGATGGATTGGTCAATTTAGCCAAACAGATCGCCGCCGAACCCTCGCGCCGGGAGATGGATATGTTATTATCCACGGGGGAACAGGTGACAATCGCCTTGATGAGTATGGCCCTAGAGGAAATCGGACAACCGGCCATCTCCCTAACCGGCGCTCAAGTGGGAATTGTCACGGAATCCGAACATAGTCGGGCCCGTATCTTAGAAATTAAAACCGATCGCCTTTCCCGTCATCTATCGGAGGGTAAAGTAGTTGTGGTCGCCGGTTTTCAAGGTGTTAGCGATAGTGATCAACTAGAGATTACCACCTTGGGGCGCGGTGGTTCCGATACCTCGGCCGTAGCCCTAGCGGCCGCCTTAAAAGCCGATTTTTGCGAAATTTACACCGATGTACCCGGTATTCTCACCACTGACCCCCGTTTAGTCCCCGAAGCGCGTCTTTTAGACCAAATTACCTGCGATGAGATGCTCGAATTAGCCAGTTTAGGGGCGAAAGTTCTCCACCCGCGAGCGGTGGAAATCGCTAAAAACTTCGGGGTTCCCTTGGTTGTCCGCTCCAGTTGGACAGAGGATCCGGGTACTTGGGTGACATCCCCAGCACCGAAACCGCGCACCCTGCAAGGATTGGAATTGACAAAAGCAGTGGATGCGGTGGAATTTGACGGCAATCAGGCGAAAATCTCCCTTTTACGGGTTCCGGATCGTCCCGGTATCGCTGCCCGTTTATTTGGGGAAATCGCCCATCAACAGGTGGACGTGGATTTAATTATTCAATCGATTCACGAGGGGGACAGCAACGATATCGCCTTTACGGTGATGGGAAATGCCTTGAAAAAAGCCCAATCCGTGGCCGAAGCGATCGCACCAGTTTTACGTTCCCATCCCACTAATACAGAGGAAGCGGAAGTGATCATCGAATCCGGGGCCGCTAAAATCGCCATTACCGGCGCTGGTATGATCGGCCGGCCTGGAATTGCTGCCCAAATATTTAGCACTTTGGCCGCAGCGGCAATTAATATCGAAATGATCTCCACTTCTGAAGTAAAAGTCAGTTGTGTCATCGATGAAGCGGACGGAGAAAAAGCAATTAAAGTCCTTTGTGATGCTTTTCAAGTGGAGTATTCTGCTAAAGTTGCTCATTGCGAAATCCCTAAAAATTTAGTCCCAGTCAGGGGAGTGGCCCTAGATAATAATCAGGCACAAATGGCTATTCGTAACGTCCCCGATCGCCCCGGGATGGCGGCGAGAATTTTCTCGGTTTTAGCGGCAAAAAATGTCAGTGTTGATATGATTATTCAATCCCAACGCTGTCGCATTGTCGATGGTATTCCCCGACGGGATATCGCTTTTACTTTACCCCAAGCTGATGCTAATTTAGCCCAAAAAATCCTTTTAGAACTATCGGAAAGTTTGGGTTTACAGGAAGTAGTGGTTAATAATGATGTGGCCAAAGTGAGCATTGTTGGTTCGGGAATGGAAGGACAACCGGGGGTAGCAGCACGCTTTTTTGAAGCTTTAGCAAAGGAGAAAATTAATATTTTGATGATTGCTACTTCTGATATAAAAATCAGTTGTGTGGTGAATCAGGAAGATGGAGTCAGGGCCCTACAAGTGGTTCACGCCGCTTTTGGATTGGCCGGACAGGGTAAAATTGAAGTACCCGCCTAAATGAAATTACAAGTTCTATGATGGGGGTAAGAGTTGTTTAATTGTTGGCAACTTAACCCCCAAAAACCCGATAAATAAGTTAACCCTCATCACCCCGATTTTATCTATGGAACCGATAACAGTGGCGACAATTGTTGCTTTGGTATTTCAGACTACTGTAGAAAAATTTACCGAAGCTGCTCTAGAAAAAATTAATACTTTGCGGCAAATCATCTGGAATAAACTTAAAGCTAATCCTAATGCTGAAAAAGCTTTACAAGCTGCTGAAAAAGGGTCAAAAACTGATCTAGAAAAAGTAGCAGATTATTTAAAGGTTGCCATGAATGATGAAGCAGATTTCGCCGAAAAAGTCAAGGGTTTAGCAACAGAAATTCAATCCTTGAAAATTCAGGATAATAGTAGTATGAATCAGGCTAATTATGGAGGGACAAATTTCCAGAATAAGGTTGAGGGTGGTGAAGTTTATCAAGCAGCAACTATAAACATCAATAAAACCTGACTGCAGCCGCCTGTTAAGGAACAGGTTAAACAACATCCTCACAATTTATCTAATAGTAATATCCCTAAATTTGTTGGTAGGGATCAGGAATTAATTGACTTAAAAACTCAATTACAACAATCCCAAAAGCTTGCTATATCTACCTTAACGGGAATGGGAGGCATAGGTAAAACCGAACTAGCCAGACAGTTTGGCTGGCAACAATGGCGGGAAAAAGCCTATCCGGGGGGTATATGTTGGTTAAATGTGGCAGAAAGTGACGGCGGTTTTATCGGTACTTCTATTTTAGATTTTGCGCGGGTACATCTCAAATTAACTTTACCGGATGAGGGAGAATTAGACGTAAAAATTCGTTATTGTTGGCAAAACTGGTTAGCGGGAAATGTCCTAATTATCTTTGATGATGTGCGGGATTATCAGCAAATTAGGGATTATTTACCACCGCAAGAAGACAAACGCTTTCAGGTTTTAATTACCACTCGCAAGGAATATTTATCAGCGACAATTGCAACTTTTCGGGTAGAAGTATTAAAAGAAAAAGATGCACTTGATTTATTGCGTTCCTACCTTGAAGACAACAGAATTGACACACAAATCGAGGCAGCTAAATTATTATGTCAGGATTTAGGTTATTTACCCTTGGCGTTAGAATTGGTGGCAAGGTTGCTAAAACGGCGACAGGATTGGAAAATTAGCAAAATACGGCAGAAATTAGCCGAAAAAGGCTTAGATGAGCCAATTTTAGCCAAAAATCCCAAGTTTGATACAGAAATGACTGGGGAAAGAGGGTTAAAAGCTGCCTTTAATCTCAGTTGGGAGGAGTTGCATAGCGAACCAGAAGCGCAAATTTTGGCACTTTACCTCAGTTTATTCGCTCTTGCGCCCTTTCCCAAGGGGATGATTCTGGATTTATTTCCCGATGAGGATGGGGATACAGTGGAGGAATGGTTAACCGATAGTTTAGTTCACCTGAGTTTAGTTCAGGATAAAGGTGATGGTTGGTATGAAATTCATCCCCTGTTGCGTCGCTATTTTCGGGATAAGTTAGAAGCATCACCCCACGCAGAACCAGCAAAAAGTCGTTATTGTACGGTGATGACAGATACATCGAGAACAGTCCCCGCAACTCCTACTCTAGATATTATCCAAAA
>NZ_JASJFG010000097.1:0-3916 GCF_030065375.1 Microcystis sp. M49636_WE2
ATTACGAATAACAATATTAGTTTTCTTCTCGGTATTGAATTGATTAATCAAAGCATTGGGATTGAGAACACTTAAACCCCGGACAATAACATCCACTTCTATGGGTTCTTTGGTAACTTGAGCGATCGTACTTTTACCACTCGTCCCCGGGACAACAAAAATACCGATAATTGTCAATAAAATTACTAGGGCCGCTCCGATATCAAGCAAGCTAAATTTACCGAATAAACGTCCTTTTGAGTCTAATAAATTCATAAGCGGTTCACTATAAAATTTTTGGGGAGAAGGGAACAGGGTGGTCACTGCGTGCGCGTTGCGGGGGGTGATGGGTAGGGTTGATTCATGAATCAACCCTACTATGAATCAACCCTAGGGTGATGGGGGATGGGGAGAAAATACAAATAATCTCCTATCTCCTGCCGACCGCCTCCTGTCTCCTGAATCCTGAATCCTGCCTCCTAAGAGCTAGTAAATTCTATCATGATCAGAATCTTGGTCGCAGACAGGAAGTCTGACTTAAGATAGAAGATCGGAGTCTCACAAGGAGCGATCGATAGACAATGGCGGGTAAAACTCAACTTAAAAAACAAGAAAGGCAATTATCTCCAGTCGATCTGACCCCTTCTGACGGTAACAACCTCGAAAAAGTTGCCCCCGTTAAACATTGGTCGATCGAAGATAGCGAAAATCTCTATCGCATCCAAGGCTGGGGAGAACCCTATTTCTCGATCAATGCCGCAGGAAATATTACCGTCTCGCCCCAGGGAGAAAGGGGCGGTTCTTTGGACTTATACGAGTTAGTTTCAGCGATTAAGCGGCGGAATATCGGTTTACCCCTGTTGATTCGGTTTAGTGACATCCTTGAGGATCGGATCGAGCGCCTGAATGCCTGTTTTAGCCGAGCGATCGCCCGTTATAATTATCCCAATGTCTATCGCGGTGTCTATCCGATCAAGTGCAATCAACACCGTCACATCGTCGAGTCTTTAGTGCGTTTTGGTAAACCCTATCAATTTGGGCTTGAGGCTGGTTCAAAACCTGAGCTAATGATTGCTTTAGCTACCCTAGAACCTGCCTTAAACGGCAAAAATGACAAAACACAACCCTTGCTAATTTGTAACGGCTATAAGGACAAAGAATACATCGAAACCGCTCTTTTGACCACTCGTCTCGGTCATCGGCCTTTGATTGTCATCGAACAATTGGAAGAATTATATTTAACCCTGCGCGTCAGTCGTCAGTTAGGAATTGCCCCACATTTGGGAGTGCGTGCGAAACTGGGGACAAAAGGGGTGGGACGTTGGGGATGTTCCACGGGAGACCGGGCAAAATTCGGTTTAACCGTCCCGGAAATCCTAACGGTGGTGACGGAATTAGAACAAGCGGGGATGTTAGATTGTCTGCAACTGCTGCACTATCATATCGGGTCGCAAATCTCCGCTATTAGCGTCATTAAGGATGCTATTCGCGAAGCTAGTCAGATTTATGTGGAATTAGCGAAATTAGGGGCAAATATGACCTATCTCGATGTGGGGGGTGGTTTAGGGGTCGATTACGATGGCTCAAAAACTAACTTCTACGCCTCAAAAAACTACAATATGCAGAATTATGCTAACGATATCGTGGCCGAGGTCAAGGAAGCTTGTGAAGATGCCCAGATTTCACCCCCGATTCTCATCAGTGAAAGTGGACGGGCGATCGCTTCTCATCAATCGGTGTTAGTCTTTGATATCCTGGGTAGTAGCGAGGTTCCCCAAAATCCCCCCGATCCCTGCAATGGGAAAGAACACCTCATCCTCCGTAATCTCTGGGAAACCTACACGGGTATCGATGAGCGCAATTATCAGGAAGCTTATCACGATGCGGGACAGTTCAAAGAGGAGGCGATTAGTCTGTTTAATTTCGGTTATCTCAGTCTCAAGGAACGAGCTAGAGCCGAACAATTGTACTGGGCTTGTTGTCACAAAATTCTGCAAGTGGCCCGACAACAGGATTATGTTCCCGATGACTTGGAAGACTTAGAGCAAATTATGGCCTCAATTTATTATGCCAATCTCTCGGTTTTTCAGTCAGTTCCCGATAGTTGGGCGATCGATCAACTATTTCCAATTATGCCGATCCATCGTCTCGATCGAGAACCTACCCAAAGAGGGATTCTCGCCGATTTAACCTGTGATAGTGACGGGAAAATTGCCCAGTTTATCGATTTGCGCGGGGACGTAAAATCAGTTTTAGAATTGCATCCGTTGGAGTACAAAAACGGTAAACATTCTCCAGAACCCTATTATCTAGGAATGTTTTTGGTGGGTGCTTATCAAGAGATTATGGGCAATTTACATAATCTTTTTGGCGATACTAACGTGGTACATATTCAGATGAGTCCCAAGGGATACGATATCGAGTATCTAGTCAAAGGAGATACGATCACGGAAGTATTAGGTTATGTGCAGTATTCTGCGGAAGACCTGTTAGAAAGAATTCGTCTTCGTTGTGAACAAGCTTTGCAGGAAAATCGCATGACTGTGGAAGAATCCCAATTACTCCTACAGGATTATGAACGCAGTTTGCGGCGTTATACCTATCTAGTGGGTGGGGATTAATAGAGGTTACTTGTGGGGGAAATTTAGCTCATTTTCCCTTTTTAAAGCATTGATCGCAGAATTTTGGGCTAATGCTACCTCTGGTAGTACATTTATATGTATTTTCTCACTCCTTTCTTGCCGTCCCGCAGGAGGGAAGCGACATCAACATCTATTTCGTAAAAATTTAGTTACAAATACTTTGCGATTTGTGTCAATAACTTGCTACCTGCTACTTTTGCTACAGGAAATAGGTTACAACCCACATTCCGCATTTCTTATCATTCAATTGATAATTTGATAATTATTACTAATACATTGCTTACAACCCATTGGCAGGAAGGATTATAGCTACAATTATTGATTTTCATCAAGGTGATGTAAAAATATATAAAAATATATAAAAATATATAAAAATGTGCGGAATTTCGGTTACAACTAATGATGGAATAGAGTAAGTGGGTGGGTGGAATTAAGTATAAGATGAACGTAGGTTGGACTTCGGCCGTGAGCTTTTGCCGAACGGTTGAAGCATGAAACCCAACTCCTGCTCATGTTACGCTACCGCCAACCCATCCTACAAATAATTTTGCCTCCCTACTTAAAAGTCTTGACTCAAGGAGAAAAAAGATGCTTGACCAAAGTTTCAACCTATCAGACAGCAATGTTTTAGATGATATCTTCCAGTTACCAACCCTTGGCGTGGGATCAGGTTTGGGACGCTCCGACTTGATTACCCCTTTTGTCCGCAAAAGTCTCCAGGGACTGGATTCTGACTTTTTAAGCAATTCTCTGGAAGAATACCAGCTAGAACTGAAAAATCGCTGGCAATCATCCGAATCCCTTTCCTCTTGGCCTCAAGACGGTGATTTTTTAACGGGTCAAAGTAGTTTTGTGGGTCTTCCCAGTTCTGTTGACCTAGCCGGCAATACCCTCGCCACTGCCAGAGCGATTACAGTCGGTTCCAGCACCACCAGTTACACCGATTGGGTAGGAAGCACCGATACCAACAATTACTATTGTTTTTCCCTCGCTAATTCTGGTAACTTTAATCTTGGTCTAACTGGAATGACCGCCGACGCGGACGTGCTACTGTTAAATAGTAGCGGTTCTGTCATTGCCTCCTCTACTAACGGTGGTACGGCTTCTGAGAGCATTACCAGTCAGTTGAGTGCAGGCACCTACTACATTCGTGTCTATCCCTATCAAAGTGCTAATACCAACTATAATCTCGCTGTTTCGGCCGCTCCTTTAGCTCCTGTTGACCTAGCTGGCAATACCCTCGCCACTGCCAGAGCGATTACAGTCGGTTCCAGCACCACCAGTTACACCGATTG
>NZ_JASJFG010000073.1:0-4818 GCF_030065375.1 Microcystis sp. M49636_WE2
AGTTGAAGGAATTAATAATAAACTGAAGGTGATTAAAAGGAGAGGCTATGGATTTAGAAACTTTAAAAACTTTAGTCTTAGATGTTTATTAAATTGGCATTTTGCTAGTTGATTTTACATGGTAAGTTCGGAAGAACCTTAAATGATACCAATCAAAGAGTATTATCTTTTAGAAGCACCGCGCTATAATTTGCCGTTAATTCAGGTTCCTTCTGGTGAATATTTTTCATGGGAGATAATCGTAATCATAGCAACGATTTCCATATCTGGGGATTTTTACCAGTCAAGAACCTGATTAGCTGTGCAGTTTTTCGCTTTTTCCCACTGCATCGCTTTAGCTGGTTTTCTGACTTCTGTTTTCCGGCAACCTCAAATACCAGGATAAATGTAAAGATTTATTAAAATATAGTGTAGGATACAACGTTTGTGGCGGGGTGGTGTGTATCCTTTTATATTGGGAAATGTGGTAGAGCGTCCCAACCCTGATCGCAAAAACCGCCACAAACGACTCCCAACTGTATCTGTCCCTTTTAGAACGCCAAATAACTGTGGAGACTTGCTATGACTGCAACACCTGGTCAAAACACACAATCTTCGTCAGCCACTTGCTTGAAAAAACCAGATTTTCGTAGGGAAACTCGCTTAGGATTAGTGCTTTATGGTGGGGTTTCTCTAGCAGTTTATATGAATGGTGTTTGTCGAGAATTTTATAACGCAACAAGGGGTCGGGGGATTTATAAATTAATTAAAGCACTGACAGATTCAGATATTGTTGTTGATATTGTATCGGGAACTTCAGCGGGAGGAATTAATGGAGTTCTCTTGAGCTATGCAGTTGCTAATAGCTACGAAAAAATTGTAGTTGACTTTAAGGAATTTGGAGATATTTGGCGAGAAAGTGGAGATATAAATAAATTACTGCGTCCGATCAAAAAAGAAAATAATCAGACCAATGTCAACTCTCTTTTAAACGGCGAGGGATACTATCAGGAAGAACTTTTTAAAGCTTTTGAAAAAGCTGGAAATAACCAACAATCTGCTCCTGATGGAGAATGGTATTCAGAGTTTAACGAATTAGATTTGTTTATCACTGGCACTGATGTTTTAGGAAGAATCTATAAAACCTTTGACAACACTGGAAAAGTCATCGAAATAAAAGATAATCGTTGCGTTTTTCATCTTAAATATCGAGAAGATCAAGATTTTGGAGATCCTTTTTCTACGACAGATAAAGATACTCAACAAGCCTTAGCTAAACTCTGTCGAATCACCTCTTGTTTTCCCCTGGCTTTTCCCGTAGTACCTGTCGAAATCAAGTCTGATAATAAGGTAGATAACCAACTACAAGAATGGGGAAAGCTTTTGAGAAATCGCATCCTTCCGCAAGAACCTCCAAAAGAGGGATATAAAATCTATTTTGTTGATGGGGGAGTTCTAGATAATCGTCCTTTTAGTTATACCACTGAAGCCATTTATTATCGTACAGCAGATCGTCCTGTCAATCGTCAATTATTTTATCTCGATCCCAATCCGGAAAGCTTTGTTGACAGTACCAAATTTAAAGAAATGGAGCAACCTACTGTTTGGGAAGTCATCACAGGTTCTCTAATCAGTTTACCCAGATATGAAAGTATTAGCAAAGATCTTCAACAAATCAAAGGTATTAACGACAAAATTCGTCGCTATAATTTGTTATTAAAAAGTGTTGATGAAGAAGTATCTGAACAAACAACAGAAGCCAAAAATCGTTATTGGAGGTGTCGTTTAGTCAGTTTAAGAGATAGTGTTCTCTCCGTAATTTTTGACAATCAATATTTTGTTGGAAAAGAACAAGAACAGGAAGAACTATTAGAAAAAAGTGCCAGTTTATTGACCCAATTTATTAATAATTCTGAGGAAATTAAAAAGCGAGAGGAAACTTTAAACTCCCTAGCTCAAGATGTTGAAAATCTAGATATTCAATATGCTATTAGAAAACATAACTTTCTCTTGTCCCAAATTTACTCTCTGATATCTGATGCTATTACTAAAGATACAGATGATATTACCAAATATACAGAGTTGAAAAATTTAGCCAATAAAATCACTTGGCTGCTAGAGTTGCTCAAAGTCATTGATCAGGTTATCAAAGAAGTGATAAAATCCGAACCTGTTCGACAAAAATTTTATCAACTCATCACAGAAGAGGAAGAGGACAATAATCAAGAATCTGTAAATTTGAAGCGCAAAAAAATATATGATTATCTATTAACGTTGTTGCGTCTTATCTTAGATAGTCAAGATTTAGCCGATGTTACCGTAGAAAATCTCAAAGAGCTAGATTTTGACAAAATCAATTTTATCCGGGGACAATTACGGAACAGGGTTAAAGTTATGGCTCTAGATCAAGATTGGGAAGCATTAACTATAACCAAAGGTGAAACAATATTAGAAAAAATAGAACAAGCTTCTGCGAAGTTGTTAACTGAACAATCGGAGAATGTAGAATCAGCAATTGGCAAATTTGAGAAATTTCAGCTAATTGATCAAGTAATATATCCCTATCAATATTTGTCCGATGTCCAAAACAACAGTCTAATTAAACTTGTTCGTATTTCTCCCAATGATGCTGATAAAGGATTTGGCAAAGATAAGGGACTTGAAGAAAAATTAGCTGGAGATCAATTTCGTGCTTTTGGAGGCTTTTTTAAGAAATCTTGGCGTTCTAATGATATACTTTGGGGACGGTTAGATGGACTCAACCGTATTGTTGATGGGTTATTAACTTCAGAATCCTTAAAAGCCTTCTCTGGAGTTGTAAGTCGCCAAATTAAACTAGAACAATTCTCAGGAACTCAGGAAGAGAAAATTCAAGAATACGTCAAGCGACTTGTTGATGAATCTTTTCCCGTTGATGAATCTTTTCCCACAGAAACACAAACAGAAAAAAATGAGCTAATTCAAGACTTAATTAAACTTGCTCAACCTAATACAACCCTTGCAAAAGAAGAATTAGAAGAATTCTTAAATAAGCTTGTCAGTTTAGGACATAGTGCTATTCTTAAGGAAAATTTAGGGAATGTATTCAAAGACGCAATTTCTGAACAATTGGAATGGAATCAACAAAAAATTGACTCAACTCCTGAGCCAAACTACAAATATGTTGGTGGCTATTTTGACAAAGCAGTAACTCCCTTAGCTGCTGCAAAAATTGCTCAACGTTCCCTAAAAGATTTAAAAGGGAAAGAAAAAGAATACTTCCTGGGTGAATATGGAGTTGGTTCAGAAACAATAGTGAAAGATATACCTTCTAATATTCTCAAAAGTTTAGGCACTCGGTCAGCGATAATTTTGAGTGATATCATAGAATCTAGTAAGACTGGTAAGCGACTGCTGAGACTTCAATCTTATCAGCTTCTCAAACAAATTCTGAATATATACTATTTCCTGTCCCAAAGAAGTAGTCCCAGCAGCTATAAAACACAAGCCTCTCCCCTCATCTCTGCTTTGAAATCATTGCTTCTTTTTATTATTGGATTTGGAGTAATAGCCTATCTACTAAATGTATTACCAAGATGGGCTGTGTTGACCATTGCAACCTTAGCATTACTCTGGATAATAAAAAGCTTATTGGGACTATTATTCGGGAAGACCTCTAAATAACCGCTGGCAGCTGTGCCAAGGAAAAATCAAGGTCCTGTAGGAGTTGCCATGGGGGAGAGAATCTGGTTATTAAAAACTGATTATCTATTCCCTCTTTTGCATGAGTGCCTGTTGCATGAGCGCCTCTCCTCACTTACTCACTTACTCACTTACTATCATTTTTATTATTCGGGAACCGTCCACCAAGCGAGAGCAAAAGCTTGTTCTTTTTCATTAACTTGTTGACGATATTGAACCCGAATTTTATAGTTTCCAGAGATGGGGACAGGACAAAAAATATGCTCTAAACTATCGCTATCACTCAGGGAAGCACAGGTGTATTTATTATTATTATCCTCCTGGGCAGGTAAAAGATAAACATCTAAATTATTCAGGCCGCGATCCTGGAAACTTTCATCGAGATCATAGAGATTATTGCGATTAGTATCGATTAGTTCTACCAAACGATCCCAAGCCAAAGTTATCGAAACAAAACTATTAGCTTTTAATGGCTTCTCTAGGGCATAATCTTGATAACTATTAGCGGTAACTGTAGCGTAATCCCAACCAATAGCAGGAATAGATTCTGCGGCGGACCATTGACCATTACTAAACTGTTGGTAGGCGCGAAAAGTGTTAAGATGTCCCGTCCCCATCTGCATATCTAAAGGAATTTTCGGGTCTTTATAAGCATCGGACTCTAACCAAGTTTTTTGGTCTTTAGTTAAGACCGTCCGTCTCATACCTAATCGTAACCCATCGCCCTTATCTTTAATTTTATCGGCAGCATTAAGCATTACTGCTTTCATCACTTGATGATGACGAGAATCGAGACTCCAATGGGGATTTTTTTGATTAATTTGTTGATCGCCGTATTCTTGTAAAAGTGCCACCGATGCCGTAATATGAGGAGCGGCGAAACTGGTGCCACTAACAGTATTTAATTTACCTTTGAGGTCATAAAGCTCTATTTTATTGCCGGGAGCAACTAAATTAATTGACCGTCGCGAACCATCATTAATTTCCCGTTTAATTAAACTGCGACCAATACCCACCGGCAAAGCACTAATATTAGCAAAATCAACTTTAGTGAATTTTCCTTCTCTTGTCGCTGTATAAGCGGTAGTAATGCCGTTAAAATGATCGGTGGGAATGGGAATTCCTCCCTTACCTTGATTACCAGCAATTACATAAAGA
>NZ_JASJFG010000311.1:0-2001 GCF_030065375.1 Microcystis sp. M49636_WE2
CTTTTACCCAGTCAATAACTTGTTGACCTTGTGCTTCTGTCAATTTAGGTTTTCTCCCTCTTCCTCGACGATTATAAAAACCAATTAGTTTTCTATCTTCCCAGGCCGTCAACCAATTATAGATGGTCTTTCTCGTAACTGCAAATGTTCCGCTCAATTCTTCTATCGTGGTTCCCTGAAAACTTAAGAGTATACATTTCGCTCGCTCTCTTACTTGATGATGTTTACTAGCTCGATAAATTCTCTCTAGCCTTTTCTGGCTCTCGGGGTTTAGGTCTCTAATCAATCTCATTGTATTTTCCTGCTGCTTCGTTTTTTTATGTATTATACTTCTTAATTTTTTATTTGGGTAATTAATTTTGCATGACTACTTATGGTTCAATCGGGTGGCATAAATCGACTAAATCCTTATCTGGCAAAAGACTTAATTGATTAGTTCGCTCTAGATCGAAAACAATTGACAAATATCGAAGCAATGTCTTTCTCTATAAGGGTTTCATCTCTTATAACCCCCGTCCATCGCATAACACAAACCGAAGAACCAAAAATAGCTGTACCTCACTAGCTTAGGAAACGCTATATAAGTAGGTAGGCGTTAAAAGTTGTCAGATACCCCCGCCTATCGGCACCCCCCTTATCAAGGGGGGCAGGGGGGATCGAACCTAAAATCCATTTTTAATTTAATTATAACCAGCTACTTAACAGTTATCTTAATGGTCAGGTGGGAGTCGATCATCGATGCCGAATTAGCTTATACTTCATCTTTATGAGAAACGCTCTCTAGGGATCTGTGTGGGGAAATGGCTGTTATACAGTCCAGTCAAGTTAAATTTGACAACTAGAGAGCGCTTTTCTACGGGAACAGAGAATTAGATAAGAAGAAATACGGCTCTTCTCGACTTTGTGTGATAATTTTTGCTTATGGAATCGTGAAATGCTTATCAGGTAACACTTTTAGGACTATTTTGTCGAAGAAACTATCAGTATAGACCTCGTTTCCACACAGAAACCAGAAGAGCCGAAATACTAATATTTTGTCGCCATCAGCTTTTAGCCACAATTCAATTGAGTATAAAATAATCTCAGAAAAAGCCTCCAGAAAATGTAAAATCAACCATGAAAACAATTATTTTGATTTCTAGTCTATCTTTAACAATGGTAGTCGGTGCTTTCTGGGCAAAACCGAATATAGTTTTGGCTCAAACTTGTAATTACTTTGCCGGAACTGCTGTGACGGGAAAAAGCGTTAACATCGATTTATGTTCGATTGTTCCGGCTAGTTCGCGTAGTGTTGACTTCGTTTATTATTTAGGAAATCAACGACTGGTTAGCCAAGCTAATTGTGATAACGGAACTTGGACGACTTTTCCCGAAAGACAAATTCATCGTCCCCGCTCTCAAGCGACTCAAACAATGCTAGAGGTGGTGTGTAGTTACAGATTCGATAGTTCTCAATCTACATCAAGAATCGCTACGGCAATAGTGTTTTCTCCACCATCAAATGTGAGAACATCCCCCAATGGCAATATCATCTGTTCAGTCAGAGAACGTAGAACCATCAATATTTATGGTTCGGTTGGCTCTTGGTATTATACGAATGTCTGTGGGGAAATGGGTGTTATACACTCCAGTCAAATTAAATTTGCCAACTAGAGAGCGCTTTTCTACGGGAACACAGAAACGGGTAGAATCGATCAATGCAGTTGTTTTCTTTCGAGGTGTCGTCATTAATAAGAAAGCTACCCGTTCCTTAGCCGGTATTGCCGGAATTGTCGCCGTTGCCACCTTAATCAGTAAGGTTTTTGGTTTAGTCCGCGAACAGGTAATCGCCGCTGCCTACGGTGTCGGGCCAGTGGTGAACGCAGCAATTCTCATTTTGAAAACAAAAGAAGATAAAGTTCTCTTGTTCACATAGAGAACTTCTGTCTAATTATCATTTTTTTTCAAGATAATCATCATAATTAGCTTCAAGAGACAGTTTTAAAATATCTGCCCATAAAA
>NZ_JASJFG010001080.1:0-3192 GCF_030065375.1 Microcystis sp. M49636_WE2
CCGATACCCTGATTTTGACGGTATAAATTAGCGGATTTTTCGCTATCTAAAAAACTGCCGATTAAAACAAAGGGTTGCTGCTGCCAAATCGGTTTGAAAAAACTAGCCACCTCCAAAGGACTGATTTTTAGGGTAAATTCTTCTCGATCTCGATCTACTGATGTCCAGAGGAGATAATTATGCTCGGGGATTTTTGCCGCTAAAAGTTGCCAAGCAGAATTAGTGACTAAGTCTTGATCCAAGCGTTGCAGGAGAGCAATTATATATTCTTTTTCCTTGGCATCAATAAGATAGCAATTATAGGGATTAATTGGATGACCAAGAATACTTTGGCTAAGTTGTGCTTTAATTAAGTCTATAACCTCTTTATGCTGGGGATATGCTGACCCTAAAGCGAACCATTGTTCGGGAGTAATGGTGACGGTGAGATAATCTACTAGACAAGTTTCTAAATCTTCGGCCCGATCGATTATTGTGGGGATATTCTGGGGAAAATGACCGAGATTGCCCAATTTATCCTCTAACCATTGTTGGGGTGTGGTGAGGAGTAAACCGGTAAAATTAGCGGGAAAGCGATCGCTTTTGAGGATATCTCGCTGAGTTTGTAACCATGCTTGCAGATGGGGGATTTCCACTTCTAACAGTAGGTTTAGTTCTGACTCTGGGGCAACAATCAGAACAGGTGTATCACCCAAAAGAGCCGGGGTGAGATAACTGAGACAATAACGGGATAGAGTAGTTCCAGTTTGTATGAGAGAGGAACGTTTTAAGCGTAAAGCTCTAGCCACCAGTCGCCCCATAGTGAGATGATGAGACCAGTAAAAGCGTCCTTGTTCGCGTAAAAAAGCGCGTAGGGAAGAATGAACCGCTGCTTCTAATAAAACCATCTCATCTCAGTTATTGGTTATCAGTGATCGGTTATCAGTGGGAAGGGAGAGGTTTACAAGTGATCTTTCATCAGTCAAACCTACTCCCACGAGTTGACCGTGGATATTTTAAGTTTATGCTGTTGCATCTGCTTTTTACTTGCGACTTGGTGTGAGATGATCTAGAAATGTCTATTTTATGAGAAGGATAAAGAAAAGTAATGGCAGAAATTCAGTTTTCCAGGGGGTTAAAAGAACCGATTGTTCCCGATATCCGCTTAAGTCGCACTAAAACGGGAGAGAAGGGATCGGCAAAATTTTATTTTGATCAACCGACTATCCTCGGAGATCAACAAACCGAGGAAATCACGGGGATGTATCTCGTCGATGAGGAAGGGGAAATCGTCACCAGGGAAGTAAAAGGCAAATTCATCAACGGTAAACCTACGGCGATCGAAGCTACGGTTATTTTTAATTCTCCCGCAGAGTGGGATCGTTTTATGCGTTTTATGGAGCGTTACGGCAGCGAAAACGGTCTAGAATTTACTAAATCCTCCTGATTTTGCCCTTAGCTTCCAGCAATCTGTCAAAAAACCCGCATTCAGGATAGATGCGGGTAGAAGTGAAAAATCAGAGGAAAAACCTATTTAACTCCCAACAATTCCACATCGAAAAGTAAAGTCGCGTTGGGAGGAATTACCCCACCGGCACCCCGCGCACCATAACCCAATTCTGGGGGGATAATTAAGGTACGCTGTCCACCGACTTTCATCGATGCGACTCCTTCATCCCATCCTTTGATCACTTGACCCACTCCAATGGTAAAGGTAAAAGGTTGATTGCGATCCTTGGAACTATCGAATTTTTTGCCGTCTGTGAGGGTTCCCGTGTAGTGAACAGTCACTTTTTGACCTTTTTGGGGACTTTCTCCAGTTCCTTCCACGATATCGATGTATTTTAGTCCCGAATCGGTGGTAACTGCTTGATCTAAATCCATGGAGATGATTTCCTTATTAATAGTTTGAGTGATAGCGGGTGGATCTATTTCTGCGGCGATCGCATTGGTTTTTTCCCCTCCACCAAAGAGGGAAGCAACGATTAAAAATAAGCCACAAACCGCAATAATAGCAAAACTGAGCAAGATTTCGCGCATTGATTTCATAGTTCCCTAACGCCAGAGTTTATTCTCTAAGTCTCTCACCTGCCGTTCTAATCTATCAATCCTTCCCCGCAGTTCGTCCATTTCCGATTGTCGGGGAACCCCTAAATCCCGCAAGATCTGGCGAATATAGCGTTCTAAGTTATTCTCGAAGTTTCCCTGTTCGGACTTCATCTGTGTCATCAGATCATCGACAAAGTTTTTAGCCTGATCGGAATTGATTTTACCGTCTTTTACTAATTCATCGCTCACTTCTTTGATCTTTTCTGCCACCATGGAAGTAGTGCCAATACCCATCAGCAGCAATTGTTTAATCCAGTCGCTATTATCCATTGTTTTCACACTTTTCAAGGAGACGGGGATAAAAATATCCCTATTCCATTATGGACTTTTGCGGCGGTAACGGCAGAGCGATCGAGCAGATAACCCCCTAAGGTTATTCCAGTGGAACTACCCCCATCTAGGTTTAAACCGTCTGTTGCCGCCATTAACAGCAAAATTCGAGCTAATTCGCCTAAAGTTGCCCCCCTTCCCCCGACGCGATTATGGATAGCAACTAGCAGAATTTTTCCTTCTCGGCTAACTGCGATCGCACTGCGAGAAGCTTGTTGATTTTGGAATGCCGGACTAAATTTTTCGGCATTTCCATCCAAAACTATGCGCCCATTCTGCAATAATAGGGGGCCAGCACCTAAAATCTGAGGATAATTGGCAAAATCCCTCGGTAGGGTGACGCTATCGAGGTTGACTGTCTCACCAATATTTAAATTAATATCTGTCTTTCGGCAGATGACTAAATAGCCATTTTCTGGTATTTCTATACTATCCTGTGGCAAAAGATTATTTAATTTCTCCGTCACGCGATCGCCTTGGACGACTAACCCAGTTTCCCGCTCGGTGAGGGGATGATAATTACTTCCCCAATCGCGAGTATAACGACTGCAGCCGGCTGCCACAAAGGCACTATTTAACTGGGTTAGGGGAAAACGTTGTCCGGTGGCAGTAATGAGAGTTTCCTCTAAACTCAGGCGATCGATCCTGATTTTACCACGATTATCCCATGCGATCGCTCCTCGGTTTAAAATTGGTCCAGATAACCATTTGCCATCCACACGAATTGCTCCCAAAGGTAACTGATTATTACGATTAAAAAAGCCGCCATTAATC
>NZ_JASJFG010000805.1:0-2079 GCF_030065375.1 Microcystis sp. M49636_WE2
AGGGGTGTATTGCCTTCTAGGAGGGTAATTACAGGGGTTTTACTGCTTACGGGCAGAAATTGGCGATATTCTTCGATCAAACCGCGCCAGCCGCCGATAGACGAGGATTTAGTGGGTGATTGGGGGATCGATCGAGAAATAATTGTCATAGCCTTAAGGATACAGATTTGATTAGATGGCCTGATTTCCTATTTTATCCAATAAGCAGTCCAAAAAATTAATCTCGATCGCCCGATTCAGATTCATGGGAGTTAAAACAGGGATGCGGGAAGATAAAAGGCAATAACAGCAAATAAATGACCTTTTTGGTCAAAAAAATAGCTATTATATCGCTATAAATCTGATTTTTTGCCCTTTTTGTCTTTCAGAGGTTGATTTAATTAGCTGGTTATAATTAAATTGAAGATGGTTCCCCCTTTAATCCCTAGGGTTGATTCATAGTAGGGTTGATTCATGAATCAACCCTACCTTGATAAGGGGGGTGTCTGACAGTTTTTAACACCTACCTACTCAGTGCCAGATTAATTTCTTAGCTAGGATAGGCAAGAGGCAGCTGAAAAAAATTCTCCTGTCTCCTGTCACGACTGCTGGCAGTAAGTAATTTTGCCAGCATCTGATGTTCAGTTCAAACTCAAGCAACTATGTGTCAACTTCTAGGCATGAATTGTAATGTCCCCACGGATATCTGTTTTTCCTTTGAGGGATTTTGTGCGCGGGGAGGAAAAACCGACGAACATCGAGACGGTTGGGGAATCGCTTTTTTTGAGGGTTTAGGCTGCCGAACTTTTATTGATGTTCAACCCTCGATCGCTTCTCCGATTGCGGAATTAATTAAAAACTATCCCATCCATTCTACCAATGTTATCGCCCATATTCGCAAAGCCACCCAAGGAGAAATTAAACTAGAAAACTGTCATCCTTTTCGGCGGGAATTGTGGGGAAAATATTGGGTTTTTGCCCATAATGGTAATTTAGAAAATTTCTCACCTGCTGCGGGAGATTTTTATCAACCGGTTGGGGAGACGGATTCGGAAAAAGCTTTTTGTTTAATTCTTAATACCCTGCGAGAGACTTTTCCCCAGGGCAAACCTTCCCTAGAACAACTCTATCCAGTCCTAAAAACTATCACAAACTCTATCGCTTGTCAAGGTATTTTTAATTATCTTTTATGCGATGGTGAACACTTTTTTGCCCATTGTTCAACTAAATTAAGCTATATAATCCGGCAATATCCTTTTGCCGCTGCTCATTTAATTGATGAAGATGTGAGCGTTGACTTTCAAGCTTTAGCTCGTCTGGGCGATCAAGTGGCAATTATTGCCACTACACCCTTAACTGATAATGAAGTTTGGACAGCGATTAATGCAGGAGAATTATTAGTTTTTCAGGAGGGCGCAGCAATTTTAAGTTAATCTTACCAATTGTCACTTTGTCGAGATTTTTCTAAATCAATTAACTGAGTTTTTAGCCCTAACCAATCTAATTGATTGGCGAGGCAATCTGATCCAATTTTTCCCGCTTCTAGATAAATGACTCGCTCGGCAAATTCCTCTAAAAAATCCAGTTGATGATTGACCATAATTATCGTCATTGAACTTTGATTATTTAATACTTCTAATAACCTGCTGGCCGTGCCTGTATCTAGAGCAGAGGTGGGTTCATCTAATAACAGTATGCTCGGTTCTAACAGCAAAGCTCTGGTAATTGCTACTAATTGTCTTTGTCCTAAAGATAATTCTAACTCTCCGCGCTCAAACCACTGTTGAGGAATTTTTAATAGGGATGTCCAATGGTCAATTCTCTGATTAATTTCAGCAGGGTTAAGTTTTTTTAATTGCAGAGGATAAGCGAGAGCATCTCGAACAGTCATCCCTAATAATTTAGACTCTTGTGGCAATAAAACTATCTGTTGTCGCAGGGAAATAACCGGTATTTCCCTAATCGATTTACCTTGAAAATAAATATTTCCCGTGCTTGGTTCCTGCAAACGATTTAACAATCGTAAAATAGTCGTTTTTCCTGCCCCAGATGCTCCGACAATAGCTAACTTTTCTCCTTGCTTGATGCTAAAAGTAATAT
>NZ_JASJFG010000035.1:0-3855 GCF_030065375.1 Microcystis sp. M49636_WE2
GGATTATCATTAATCGGTTTTAAGTAGGGAGGCACAATTATTTGTAGGATGGGTTAGCAGTAGCGTAAACTATGCGGGCGTTGGGTTTCATGCTTCAACCGTTCGGCAAAAGCTCACGGCCGAAGCCCAACCTACGTTGATCTTATATTTAATTCCACCCACCTACTTACTGTTTACTTAATAATCTCCACTGATCAGATTATCGCCGACCTCCCCCCCCATTCAGAACCGTGCTTGAGATGTTCACCTCAGACGGACTTAGTTTGACTGCTCTCTGGTTAAGGATACAGCTTGACAATGATTGTCTGGGCTAACTTCAACTTGACAGACCAGTAGTTCCCACTATAGCTTAGTTTGAGGCTCAGGCGGCCTCCTGATTCTACCCTCGGATGCCACAGTAAGCAAAAAATTTTTAGAAACTTCTTGACAAAACCAGGGAGATAAATGCTAATATTAAAAAGGTCTGTGCAATGGGGATTAGCCAAGCGGTAAGGCAGCGGGTTTTGGTCCCGCCATTTCCTAGGTTCGAATCCTAGATCCCCAGTTTAGTATTTTTTATTCCCAATCCGCCAATGATCGAGAATATCCTTGATCAAAGCTTCCTTTAGCCAAATACGACCGATAAGCGCCAGGGGAACCGCCAGAAATAGCCCTAAAAAGCCAAAAATCGAGGCAAAAAACAACTGGGCCAACAGGGTAAAAGCGGGTAAGAGCTTGAGCGACCGCACTGTTAAAATGGGCAGCGGTGAATGATGGTCGAAATATTGAATTAACAGATAAATACTGCTGTAGAGCAGTAAAACTGCCCAGGGTTGCCAGGGAGCTTCCAGAAGGGCGATAGAAAAGGGTAAAATCGTGCTTAAAACCGGCCCGAGGTTGGGGATAAAGGTGAGAAATCCGGCCAGAATAGATTGGGAAAAAGCGAGGGGAATGCCAATCAGGGATAGACCCAGGCAACTGCCCAAGGTCATAATCAACATATGACAGAAAATCCCTTTTAGCCAAGCTTTTAAATCTCGATCGCAATCTTCTAGGATCGATCGTACCCGAGGACGGTAGAAAGCGGGAAATAAACGCAGAAAACAACGGTGGTAAGCGGCAGGATCGGCGAGAATCATCAAGCTCAGGGCAACAATTAGCAGTAAGCTGAGGATAATGCCGAAAGTACCGTAAAAAATGCTCAAACCCCGGTCAGCAATTTGGTTAATCAGGGGTTGTAATTGAGCGAGCAGCGTTTTAAAGTCCGGGAAGACACTGGCCAGACTAGGATCGAGATAATCCTCAAGACGATGCAGTTGTCCCCAGAGTCTTTCTATAGCTTGGGGTAATAAACTAAATAATTGGCGAAATTGTTGAACTAAAGCGGGTATAATCCCCACAAAAATACCGATAATACCAATAAAGAAGCTAAAAAGAGTGATAATTAGGGCGTGGGAACGTTTGAGGTGATGACGCTGCCACCAAGTCACAGCCAAATTTAAAATCTGAGCCAGAAGAATCGCCATCAATAATAATAAGAGAATCTGTCGAATTTGCCAGAGAATCAACAGACAAAAGACTAACAGGACTAAACCGAAGCTACTGCCAAAAGTCATGATAAGCAAGGAGAAAGGAGAAAGATTCCTAATCAGTTATTGTCCGTCTCCAGAGGGCAAAAACCGTGAGCAGAAAAGGAGTAAAAACCAGAATTAAAGTGTTAAGAGGACTGGGAGTGAGCGATAATAAAGGGGCAAGATATTTAATTCCCAGGGAAATCAAAGCCGATATCAAGATTATTTTTATAATAAAGCCGCTCATAGATCAGTTTTTAGGTAACACAAGCACTATCTTATCCCTGAAGAGGGTAAAAATTGGTCGAAATGTGGAAATTATCTGCCATCGGTTTTATAGACCTCTTGCATAATTTTTTTATGGTACGATAGACGGTTTTGCTTTTTTCTCGATTTTTAGATTGGTAATTAGGCACCTCAATAAGCATCGCTTATTGAGAATGATAAAGCTCAAAAGTGCTGAAAACACAGGGTTTTTGAGATACGCAAAAAATAGTTTCTTTGAACTATCGATCATGTTATGTCAATAATAGTCGCTAGAACTTAAGTTTTCCCTAGCTTGTTGAGAATATCCCTTTGCCGAACATTTGTATTGTTTTTAGAGAATTCCTTAACTTATAAGGGTTTCAAGGATTGTCTTTGTCAACAAGGCTTCCTTGTTGCGGTGACTAATTACTTAGATGGAAGTCGAAAAAAGAATAAAATGTGATCTTAGGTCAGGAAATCATCTATACTTTTGCTATATTTATGGCTCTCTTGGGTTTGGTGGGTAAAATGTATTCTAAGATACAGTCTTGCTGGCGAGCGAGTGGAACGAACCACAAAGACACGAAGATCGATCGCTATTATATAAGTTAAACTTATCACACAAAGAATAAGAGAGCCGGCAGCGGTCATGATTTTAGTTTATTTAAAAAAAGTCGAGTTCGTTTTCATTCTTTAACTACCAGCATAGAAGACAGTAGTTATCAGGGAATAGCTGCATACCATAGTAATAGTTATACACCGAAAAAGAAACCGAAAAATGGAAAATTAAAGGAGTATAACAAGGCTTTAGCCAAAGAAAGGATTATCATTGAACCTATAAATAGTAAACTCAAAATCTTGAAAATATTATCCTGTAAATATCGGAATCGTCGTCGAAGATATAGTTTAAGAGTTAACTTGTTGGCGGCTATTTATAACTGTGAGTTAGGGATAGGTATAGCAACTTCTTAAAAGTTGCCTAAAGATTAATCAAGTCAAGGAGAATTTATTCTCAATTTTTATAATTGAGATAGTTTGTGCCGCTTAAATAAAGAGGTTTTGATAACCAAATTAAAGCAGCTCTAAAGATTTTTGAGTTAAAAGTTAAACTTCAAGTTTTCATTCAGGACTAATGTACTGGTTAACTAATTTTCCCAAAAAAATTAGTTAACCAATCATTATAACATATAATTAATTTGCAAGAGTTCTATTGCACGATTACCTGACTTTCATCATCAAAGACAATTAATTTCACGCTCTGGTTCTTTAGCAATACCTGCCCTAATTCTATACTAAAAACACTGTTAAAAGGGGAGAATTAATCCCCCCATCAATCTAGACAAAGAAACTATTGACCGCAATAGTACCGAGCGCCGGGAAAGCACCCGTTAACCCGGTGAGATTAATCACCAAATCATTAGCACTTTGGAAACCCGCCGTACCGTCGTTGATAATTAGGTAAGTAGAAGAACTATTGTCCCGCACTAAAACAGCACTGTTAATTCCGAGAGCTTGATTTCCGGCTGTTGCCCCATCAGCATCGGTAAAGACGTTAGTAACAATGGTGTTAATATTGGTCGTGGTGCTATCTGTTGCCCGGGTAAAAGCGAGAGGGGCATTAATTGCCGCACCAGATTGACTAAGCAGGTCAATTTTATCAGTACCAATAGCAAAATCCGTAACTCGGTCTAGGGCTGTCGAGGTGGACTGACTAAATTGGAAGATGAAGATGTCTGTCCCCACCCCACCGGTTAAAGTATCGATTCCAGCAGCACCATTGAGGGTATCATTACCTAAGCCACCAATTAGAATATCATTGTCCACAGTACCAGTGAGAATATCATCGTTTGATGACCCGATAATGGGTTCTGGGACGTTAGCAGAAACCGCTAGAATACCTAGGGAGGGATTACCAATCTGATTATCACCGTTAAAGTCTTGTTGGAAGTTGGTTTCTTGAGTAAAAGCTTCCGATGAGTTTAATCCCCACCATCCGCTTGAAGATTGCCAATTCCAGTTATTATCTAAAGTCCACAAGTGGAGATAATTACCATCGTTA
>NZ_JASJFG010000546.1:0-8250 GCF_030065375.1 Microcystis sp. M49636_WE2
CACCAAAACGGGGGCGAAAACGGCGTGAGCATCGGGTAACATCCCCATATTCATCCGTAAGAGCGCATAACCACCCATTTTAAGCAAAATTCCCGCTAGTAACATATGGGCGGGGGCAGTGGCTTCGCCGTGGGCATCCGGCAGCCAAGTATGGAGGGGGAAAATCGGCAGTTTTACCCCGTAGGCAATCAGGAAACCGGCGTAGAGGAATAATTGCAGTTTCAGGGGGAAGTCTTTACCAGCAATAGTCACCATGTCAAAGGAGACGGTATCGCCATAAAAAGCCATCGTCAGCGCCGCTACAAGGATGAATAGGGAGCCTCCGGCGGTGTAAAGGATAAATTTGGTGGCTGCGTAGAGACGGCGTTTACCGCCCCAAATGGAGAGGATGAGATAGACGGGGACTAATTCTAATTCCCAGACGAGGAAGAACAGTAACAGATCCTGCACGGCAAACACTGCAATCTGTCCCCCGTACATCAACAGCATCAGGAAGTAGAACAGTTTCGGTTTAAAAGTGACCGGCCAAGCCGCTAAGATAGCCAGAGTGGTGATAAATCCCGTTAAGATAATCAGAGGCATGGAGAGGCCATCGGCTCCTAAAGACCATCTTAGGTCAATTTCGGGCAACCATTGGTAACTTTCCACTAATTGCAGATTGGGATTAGCGAAATCGTAACTGCTATAGAAAGCGTAGATAATTAGGGCAAAGTCGATTAATCCCACCGTCAGAGCAAACCATCTCACGGTTTTACCGTCTTTATCGGGAATTATGGGAACCAATAAAGCGGCGACGATGGGAAAAAGGATGATGGCAGTTAACCAAGGAAAGTTCGTTAGATTCATCGGCTGTTTTAATATTTATTTAATCGTCAGAATCGAGAAATTAAGCTAGGGCTTTTAACGGTTTTACCTAGCAAAACCGCCTTTTTTCTCTTGTTCTCGCGGTTACATTTGACTGTACCTAAATCAATCTAGCAATTATTTTCCTATCCTTGTCTGTTAATATTGTTAAGTTTCAAGAGACTGCTGGCCTAATTAGGGTTTGAGAGTTCAAAAATGGGAAAAATAGCGATGAAGTTGCAGAAAATCTCTAAATTAAGTGGGTAGGTGTTAAAAATTGTCGGCTCCCCCCCATACTAATGGTAGGGTTGATTCATGAATCAACCCTACGATGAATCAACCCTACGATGAATCAACCCTAGGAGCAAGGGGGGAGGGGATAGTTCAGTTTAATCGGGCAAATCAAAGAGAACTCCGGTCATATAACGCTCTGCCCATTCCCAACCAAAGGCTTTTTCTAGTACACGCCGAGTTTTATCGTTTTTCTGCTGTTGACTACAATAATCCCGTTGTCCCTGTAAATAAATGCGCGCTTCTTCCCCGGAAAGAGGCTGACTTTCCTTAGCACATTTGCAGTGAATTGTCAAGAAATCTGTAACTCTTTGTAAAAATTGTCGTTCCTCGGCGGCGGTTTCGGGACGAATAAACAGACAATATTGGGAGAAAATATGACCCCAAGGCGGTAAATCACGAGCTTGGGCGAAATCGGCCGCAGGTAAAGCCGCTAAAGCTTGATTATAGGCACTAGGGAGAGTTTTATCGCTACTGGTGGGAGAAAGATCCACAATAGCGGCACTGATTCCCGCTTTGCCGGAGACTATATCACATCCAAACATCGGCAGCGGATATTCTGGACGGGGGAACATGACACAGTGGAGAATATCCAAACCATTGCCCAGTTTAGCCAATTCTAGGTGCATTTTGCGGAACTGGGGAGTTTGATAGCAGCGATTCTCGATAATTAATTTTTCCCCTTCTAAACGTCCCTCCACATAGCCTAAACCTTCCGGCAACTCAAAGGGCGACAAATCAAGATATTTTTCCCAGTGGGACAGAATTACCGTGGCTAATTGTCCAATCAGGGGATGAAGTAACGGTAAAATTTCAGGCTTGGTAACGGCTATCATGGGTCAGTAATCAGTTATCAGTTATCAGTAATCAGTAATCAGTTATCAGTAATCAGTCATCAGTTATCAGTAATCGGCTTTTTTCTCCTTATCTCCCCTGCTCCCTGCTCCCTTCTCCTATCTCCCTATTTTCCTATCTCCTGACATCTAAAATCCACTTTACCCCATGGAGCGATCGAGATTAGAACTGGGAAATATAAAATTAACTTCTTTGTCCTTCTCCCAATTTACCCTATGGTTAGTAGCGCTGCTCGTCCAAGACCTTCCTTAAAAACCCTCTGGCAAAAGATAGAATCTTCTCCCTTGCCGGAAACCGAGGAATCGATTATTTTAAGAATTCTGGTGCAAGCGTTAGTAATCGTCGGTATTATCGCCACCGATGTGGCTACCGATAGTTATACCAGTATTTGGGCTGTTCCTCTCAGTATTATCGGCGGAATCTGGAGTTGGCGACGCAGGAAAAAGCGCAATATCGGGGCAAAATTTTGTATAGCGATCGGAATGTTAGTGGTGTTGGCGCTATTCTTGGGTAATATCGTTGCGATGCAGGATAGTCGCATTGCCCTAACACAATTATTAATTCAATTACAAATTCTCCATAGTTTTGACCTGCCCCGACGCAAAGATTTAGGTTATTCTATGGTAATCGGTTTAATTCTCTTGGGAGTCGCCGGGACAATCTCCCAAACCCTCGCTTTTGCGCCTTGGTTAATCCTCTTTCTGCTTTTATCCCTACCTACCCTAGTTTTAGACTATCGTTCTCGTTTAGGTTTAGATAATCTCAATCAGAGTCTCCCTTTCTTCTCAAAGAAACCCCCACGTCTAGCCACAAAAAAATTAGTTTCCCCGCAAAATTCCCCCCTTTCTCCCAAACGTTTTGGGATTTTCTTTCTGACAATTCTCCTCTTGGGATTAACAATTTTTGCCCTGATGCCGCGTTTTCCTGGTTATCAAATTCAATCTTTTCCCGTCAATAGTCCCGAAGGTATGGAAAATCAGGGTTTTGAACAGGGAGACAGACAAATCGTTAACCCCGGCTATGTGCGCGAGGGTGAAACGGCGAAGGGTGGCGTAAATGGCGGTAATAGTCCCACTACAGGGTCAGGACAGTTAGATTCTACCTTTTATTACGGTTTTAACCCCCAAATCAACCAAAATTTGCGGGGAAGTATGACTCCAGAAATAGTCATGCGGGTACGTTCTCAAGCCCCCGGATTCTGGCGGGCCATGGCCTTTGATCGCTATACTGGTCAAGGGTGGCAAATCTCGCGAGATCAAGAATTAGAGGATTTAAATCGCAGTAGTTGGTCCTATCGCTTTTTTGTGCCGCTACCCGCAACCCAGGCCAAAACCCATCAGGTAGTCCAAACCTACAGCATTGTCTCCAGTTTACCGAATATTATCCCTGCCCTTACTTCGCCCCAGTTTCTCTTTTTTCCTACCCGACAGGTATCTTTGGACCGAGAAAATAGCTTAAGGTCGCCGGGGGGGTTAGCAGAAGGGCTAACTTATACTGTAATCTCACAAGTGCCGGAACGCAATCGCAGCCAACTGCGATCGGCCCCAGAAACCTACCCTAAGTCTATTCTCAACTATTATTTACAAATTCCTGCCGAAATTGCCCCGAAAGTCCGCCGAAAAACCGAGGAATTGCTGGCAAAATCTCCCACACCTTTAACCTCTCCCTACGAGAAGGCCCTATATTTGGCCCAAGCATTGAAGCAAAACTACGAATTAAAAACCGATTTGCCCTTTTTAGCCGAAAATGAGGATTTAGTCTCGGCCTTTTTGTTTCGTTTTCAGGGGGGTTACGCCGATCATTTTTCCACCGTGTTAACGATTATGTTACGCTCGATCGGTATTCCTGCCCGATTAGCCACCGGTTTTGCCCCTGGCCAGTTTAATCCTTTCACTGGCTTTTATGTTGTCCAAAATACGGACGCTTACGCCATCACAGAGGTGTTTTTCCCGGGTTACGGTTGGTACACTTTCGATCCTATCCCGGGCCACGAATTAATTCCCCCATCCTTTGAGGAAGCGAAACCTTTTAGCGTCCTCAAGCAATTTTGGCAATGGGTAGCCGGATGGTTGCCTTCCCCAGTCACGGGTTTTCTTGGTCTGATTTGGGAAAATGTTATCGTTACTATCGGTCAGTTATTGGCCTGGTTATGGCGCTTTATTTCCGGCAGTCTTTTAGGGGGAATTCTCGGCGGTTTATTGGGGGTCGTCTTCGCCTACGCTGGTTGGTTAGGATGGGGACAGTTCCATCGTTGGCGTCGGGGTCGCAAGTTAGCAAAACTACCACCAATCGAGCGTTTATACCAGCAAATGTTAGGAATCTTAACAGAAGCCGGTTATGGTAAACATCCCGCTCAAACCCCTTTAGAATACGCCACCGCCGCCCGCCGCGTCCAACCGCCGCCAGTGGCGAATATTATCGAGGAGATTGCTTGCGCCTACGTTGATTGGCGTTATGGCGGGAAATCGGCTAATATTGAGAGATTACGCCAACGTTTTCGAGAATTTGTCAAGTTGGTGAAAAAGTGAGCTTGAGCCTATAGTTAGGGTTTGCGGCAAAAAGTTTTTCAGCAAATCCTAGATTTAACGATGTCTTAACGCTACTCATAATGTGTCCACATCCGCAGGATTTTAACTATACCCTCAGATTGAATAACTTCGTACACAAGACGATGCTGAATGCTTATTCGCCGAGAGTACACACCATTCAAATCTCCCACTAACTTTTCCTAAGGCGGGGGATTTTGGAATGGATTGACCTGAAGAATGTCAAGCAACATCTGCGCTTTATTTTTTTAAATGACTAGAATTAAGCTTCTTAGGGTCTTTCTGCGCCTGTTTGGTGTAAACCAATTTCCACCTCACCATTCTAGCTCCTCAGCACATTCTTCAACCGGCGTTGCCAGTCCCTCCCGAATTGATTCTCGCATCCCCGGAATTGAGAGGAGATATAACGTTTCTTGTACCGATTTCCAATCCCCTTCAGATAGCAAAACTGCATTACCATCGCATCCCTCAATAATAATGGGTTCGTGGGAAACAGTTACTGAATCAATCAAATCCTGCAACTTTTGTTGAGCCTCATTAACCGGGATCATAAATCCTCCTAATTGTTTTCTACCAGTGCCGAAAGAAAATCCTCCGATAATCCTAGCGCCAATTACCCAAACCTGACTCCATTCGTAACTATCTCGGTGCTTACCCTAACGGCACTGGTAAGGCGATATTCTGACTTCATTCCAAACGACAAGTTTAAACAAATCTAAGCGCTTTCCTCACTAGATAATCGTCCTTCAATCGGTTCGTATTCATCTTCCAAGAGCCAGAGTTGAGCCTCTTCATAATCTGGAAACGCCTTGACGAGACGGTACTTTTCAGCAGGATCAAAAACATAACACCCCCTCGCCTTATCGATCAACACTAGCAGGATATAGGGAGGGGACTGCATGGAATCCACCCAAACTTCTAGGAAGCGCCAATTATCCTTCACTAGGTCGGGTTCGAGGAATTGCGTGATATTGGTTGTTTGCATTAATCTTAACCTCGCCGTAGAATAAAGAAGACTTTAAACCATCTGGGCTGATACGACAACCAATCGCTTCGGCAAAGAATAGCCCATAGCGCTCATAGTTTCGCACATTGCCCGTGTATTCACCCCTTTCCATGATAGCCTGAATAACTCGTAGCATTGTATCTTCATCTTTAAACACATGAATAGCTCGTCCTCGTAACAGTAATCTCCGTGATTGTGGAGTATTCGGTAAATGTTTAGAAATATGCTTAGTGTCAAGAAAAATCTCGCGATTAATTCCGCTCATAATGGTTAGACTTCAAGGTCTCTAATAATTGCTGGAATCGGCAGGCCGTCTTCCGCTAAAGCCGCAATATAACCGGCAATAGCCTCTTTTATATTAATCAAGGCTTCTTCTTTCGTTTTTCCTTGACTAACTCAGCCTTTGAGACTTGGACAATCCACAATCCAATAGCCGTCTTCGTCTCGATATACAATGACTTGCCTCATTTTTACACTCGCTTTTTAAGAAGTGTTAATAATTACCCCTAATCATAGCAAGCAACTCAGCCAAATTTATTTACCGTTCCTGCATTAGCCTTCCCCCCAACGTCATCTCTAGATTTAGTCCAGGCGCTGAAGAATACTTACACTAGCGGCGTTGGTTTTTCGCAACCAAAGTAAATTACATATCTTAAATTGAGAGTAACTAAACTTGACAATCGGTTTAACAATGCGCTAGAGTAACTGAAACTTCTAGACTGTAACGCTGGCGGAAGGGAGGCTATTAATTTCGACTAAATTTCTTTACTACTAAACTAAGAAAATATAATTATGACAAACTATCAAACAGAAATTAAAATCAAAGTTCCTTTAGATGTTGCTGAAACTTATTGGAATGCAACGGAAGAAGATCGTCAAAAAATAGCAGAAAAAATCGCTTTTTATGTTCAATCTTCAAATTTATCTAGAAAAGAATCTCTGGACAAATTATATAAAACGATGGATACTATTGGACAAAAAGCACAAGAGAGAGGATTAACCCTTGAAATTTTAGAATCTCTCTTAAATGAAGATAACTAAACGCTTTGTTATCGATACCAATATTATTATCAGTTAATATCGAGAGATTACGCCAACGTTTTCGAGAATTTGTCAAGTTGGTGAAAAAGTGAGCTTGAGAGCAGTTATCTTAATGGTGAGGTAGGAAGTTTTCGTTTTGGGGAGTCGATCGCCGGTCGTCCATAGCAAATTAGGTTACACTTTATCTTGATGAGAAAGGCTATAAACAAGACTATGTTAAGAAATGTAACCAAGGCCGAAACCCTTACTGTTGCCTTGTCTGCACAGTTAACTTTATTTTTGTCCGACTACCGATAATTCTCAGCCAGCAATTTATAAGCAGATCAATGTCATCTTGTCAAGTATTTGAACAATCAATTCAGATTAAAGCTAGTGCCACGACGGTGGAGCGTTGTATCACGGATTTAGAGTTAATGCGTCGTTGGTTGAATCCGGTGTTAGTTTGTGAACCTATCGGCGATTGGAAGACCGATATCGGTGGGAGAAGTCGTTTTTTGATTCAAATTCCCCTAATTCAGCCAACGCTAAAAAGTACGGTGATTGAGAGGGAACCGGGGTTAATTGTCTGGCAATTTGAAGGCTTTTTTCGCGGTTGCGATCGCTGGGAATGTCAACCCAATGATGACGGCACTTGTTTAATCAATCGTTTTGAGTTTGCGATTCCTAATCCGGTTGTGGGGTGGGGATTCCAGCAATTCGCCGCCAAATGGACTAAAAAGGATATGGAAGCGCAATTAAGACGCTTAAAAAGAGTAGCTGAGGAAATTTATCTACTTTCAGCAACAAGTTAAGCTGATGGGGTGGTAAGCGGGGGGTTTTGGGGATGGGAGAATACCCTCACCCCCAACAGCTAACCCCCGATCCCTAATCGATCGAGATCGACTGGGGACTGTTGCCGTTATCCTGATTATTGTCCTTAAAACTGACTAATCCCTGCTCTTCTAACCATTTTTTGAGGGGATCGTCCGAGAGTTTCAAGCGCAGTAATCCAGAGGCAAAACCACCGAAAAAAGCGATCGGTTGTTGAATCAGTTCTTTAACAACGGGTTGTAATTCATCGAGAAACATCTTATTCTATCTCCTGATATTGCCACACCTATCAATGTTAAGTTAATTGAAGTGATTCTGTAAGACTAGCATGACTGAAACTTCCGACACGGTAAAAAAATCTTTCCGGCTAACCCCGTTTATTTTCCTGGGAATACTGCTCATCTGGCTAGGAATTAGGTTCATTGCTCCCGATAGCGTCAGTTTATTCGCCGGTACTCGTCCCGATTATTTGGGAGTCAGGGAGGGTAAACTGGCCCCTTGTCCGGTCACTCCTAATTGTGTTAGTAGTCAGAGTCAGGATCAGGCTCATGCGATCGAACCCCTTAGTTATCAGGGTAGCGGTGAAAAAGCGATCGAGCAATTAGCTAAAATTATCGCCTCCCAACCGAGAACTAAAATTATTAACCAAGATAGTAACTATCTCTACGCCGAATTTAGCAGTCAATGGATGGGATTTGTCGATGATCTAGAATTTTCTCTTAATCCTAGCAAAAATGCGATCGATGTTCGCTCGGCCTCCCGGTTAGGAGAATCGGATTTAAATGTCAATCGAGAACGAGTGGAAACCCTGAGAAAACTCTTTTCAGTGATCAGTAAACAGTAAACAGTGAAAAGTAA